>CALFXN010000256.1 GCA_937957815.1 uncultured Synergistales bacterium | reverse complement strand
GAGATAAGGCCACGTGACTGGAGTTCAGACGTGTGCTCTTCCGATCTGAAAGACGAAACCGTGAAGGAGGCTGAGTGATCCAATGAAATCCCGTTTCCGGATTGCGATACTGTGCGCGTTCGTTCTGGTTCTCGCGGCCGCTCCGGCGTTTGCGGCCGGCGTGGTCCTGAAGGTCGGCCAGGGCGCCGAGCCCGTCGAACTGGATCCGCAGAACATCACGGATAACCCGTCCGAAGAGGTCTGCCACAATATCTACGAGGGGCTCGTCGGCTTCGACGTGAAGGACGACAAGCTCGTCATCGCCCCTCGCCTCGCGGACACGTGGGAGGTCACCCCGGACGGAAAGACGTGGACCTTCCATCTCAAGAAGGGCGTCGTCTTCCACAGCGGCGCGCCGTTCGACGCGACGGCCGTCAAGAAGAACTTCGACCGGCTCATCGGCGGGAACTACAAGCGCACCTCGCTCTTCAAGCCCATCCTCTCCGAAGTGAGGGTCGTCGATCCCCAGACCGTCCAGTTCATCCTGAGCCAGTCCTTCGGTCCGTTCATTCACACGATGTGCCATACCGCCGGACTCATCATCGACCCGACGCTCATCGACTCGAAGGCCGAAATCAAGAAAAACCCCTCAGGCACCTGCCCGTTCAAGTTCGTCAACTGGCACAAGGGCGACAATATCACCGTCATGGCGTTCGACAAATACCGCGAGGGCAAGCCGAAGGTCGACACGGTCGTCTTCATGACCATTCCGGACGACAACGCCCGGACCATGCAGCTCGAGACAGGTGAGCTCGACATCGCCGAGCGGATCGCCACGTTCGAGGTCGAGCGGCTGAAGAAGAACGCGGACATCAAGCTCACGATCCAGCCCGGGATGCGCGTCATGTACGTCGCGATAAACGCGCAGCACCCGATCCTCAAGGACATGCGGATCCGCCAGGCGTTCAACTACGCCGTGGACCGCGCCGCGATCTGCGCGAACATCATGAAGGGCTTCGCGCACCCGATCGATTCGCCGATGGCGTTCGCCGTCAACGGCTACGCACCCGTCAAGGGATACACCTACGACCCGGCGAAGGCGAAGGCGCTTCTCGCCGAGGCCGGATGGAAAGATTCCGACGGAGACAAGATCCTCGACAAGGACGGGAAGAAACTCGAGGTCACGTTCTGGTCGCCGAGCGGCCGCTACCCGATGGATTACAAGGTCGCGGAGGCGATCCAGGCATACCTCAAGGCCGTCGGCGCCGACGTGAAGCTCTCGACGATGGACTGGGCCGCGTTCCTTTCGGAAACGTCCCGGAAGCCCGAGGAGACGAAGTCGCAGATGATCCTCATGGGCTGGTCCCCCTCGACGGGCGATGCCGACTGGGTGCTCCGTCCGATGTTCCACACGAACCAGTGGGTCCCTGGCGGCAACAACCGTTCCTTCTACTCGAACGCCGAGGCCGACAAGTACATCGATGTCGGCATGACCGAAAACGACCCCGCGAAACGCATCGAAGCCTACACGAAGGCGCAGGAGATCATCGTCCGCGAAGCCGCGTGGATCACGCTCTACGTCCTCGACAACGTCAACGGCCGCAGGGCGAACATCGAGGGGCTCGTCGAGTCCCCGCTCGAACTCCTCTTCATCAAAAACGTCGTGAAGAAGTAGCTCTGGCGCGGGCCATCCGCCGCATGACAAACGACAGGCCCCGGGGCGTTTCGGGCTCCGGGGTCTGTCGTTCGTCCCGCCGACGCATCGCCCCGTACGTACACGCGATCCTTCACCTGCGGTCTCCGCTGCGTCCACTCCGCAGGAAAAGCGGCAGGACAAGCAGCGCCATGACCGGAGCGAAACCGCCGGAACACCCTCCGCCGCTGCCCATCTCTCCAGAGGAGGGCATGGGTGACGTACCTCCCTTCCGGTACGTCACAACCACAGAAGCGACGTGGGAAGAAACGCTCCCGTTCACTGCTCCATCCTCGTCGGTAACGCCGCCATCCCGAACCGTGAAGGCACAGCTCCTCTTTCCCCCTTCGGGATCAAGTGCGATGCAGGCGACGTGCTGCATCGCGTACGCTGCGGAGTCGCCGCGTTCGTCAAAGGTCCGCAAGAGTACGAAGACCTCCGAAGCGTAATCCGGAGACGTGGAACCATAGGTGAACTCGATCCGGAACGCAATGTCCGGACTTTCAGGAGCGGAACGGTCTTCGGGCAAGAACGTCGAAGTGACGGAAAAGAACCGCACGAGTCCGGCATTGTAGTCGCCTGCGGCGATCGCCTCGGGATTCGTCCGCAGGAGACAGTCCTTCAGAGCTTCGGAGGAGAGGACGTCCCACGAAACCGTCGGGCCCGCTATGTCCGACGAGGAGACGATGATTCCCCCGCCGAACCCGCTGACCCAGATCCATGGCGGAATGACGACGGGAGACGGGCTGGGGGTCGGCGTGGGGGTCGACGCTCCGGACGGCGCGAGAGATGATGTCGGTCCCCCGGGCGTCGGACTCACCGGGAGTGACGTCGGCGCAAGGGTAGGCGTCGGAACTCCGGACGGAAACGGAACAACCGTCGGGGTGGGCGATCCGGGCGTCGGACCCGTCGGGGTCGGCGTCGGCGTCATGGTCGGGGTCGGCGCATATTCGTAGGCCCCGATGTCGTAGCCCTTGAGCATGGGTCTGCTGACGCCCCGCTGGTCCGCATCGGGAGCGCCGAAGGATGTCCCGGCGTCGATGGCGGAGCTGCCATCCCGAAGCGCGCAGGTTTCGGTGAGGCCTCCGTTGTCCGCGGGCGGCAGTAGCAGCGGATCCCCCGAGACGATGTGATTCGCGGCGTCGGTCGCGGCGTCGCACCCTCCACGGACCACGCAGTACGTCACCGTCGGGGAGCCGCCGTCGATCGCGAGATCCCTCCCGTCTCCATCCCAGAGGATGCAGTTGGTCACGACGGGGGCGCCCTCATCGTTGTACATGCCGCCGCCATCGGCGGCCTCGTTCCCCGAGAACGTGCAGTTCACGACCGCGGGACTGCTGTCGGAATTGAACATGCCTCCTCCGGTGCTGTTGGCGGCATCTTGGGCGATATTTTCCACAAACGTGCAATTCGTCACCTTCGGGGCGGCCGACATATTCCACATTCCGGCGCCGTCGTAGGCGGCGACGTTCTCCGAGAACGTGCAACCGCTCACCGTCGGCCTGCCGCCATCCCCGTTTCCCATGCCGCCGCCGAAGCGGGCGCCGTTGCGTTCGAACGTGCAGGCGGTCACCTCGGGGCCGCTTTTGACGTCCCTGTTGTACATTCCACCGCCGACAAGGTAGCTTGAGTTGTTCCTGAAGACGCACCCCGTCACCTTCGGGCTGCCCTTTTCGTTGTACATCCCGCCGCCGTAGAAATCGGCGTAGTTGTCCTCGAAAATGCAGCCGGCAACCGTGGGGCTTCCTTCGAAGATATATATTCCGCCGCCGTAGTTGTCGCTGTTCATGATATTCCTGTACGCATAGCCTCCGGTGACGACGAAGCCGTCGAGAACCGCCGTCCCGTCCGCGCCGCCTCCGGTCACGACGTGGTAGCTGTTGTCCGTGGAGAGCGCCTTATTCCCGATATTGCCCGAGAGAATCGTGACGTGCGTCGCCGGGTTCCGTTCTTCCCTGGAATTCTCGGTTCCCGCGAACCCTCCGTAGAGCGCCACGCCCGTCTTCAGGGCAAACGAGACGGCCCGATCCGTTCCCATGGTGGGTTTGTAGGTCCCTTCCGCCACCCAGATCTCCGTAACCGCCACGGCGCCGCTCAAGCCCCCCCGCAGGTCCGACGAGGCCCAGGCGTGATCCCAGTCGTTGCCGTCGCGTCCCGCTGCGCCGCCGTTTTCCGTGACGTACCTCCGTTTCAGCGAGGGAACCGGCGTCGGCGCAGGCGTCGGCGTCGGGGTCGGAATGGGGACGGGCGTGGGTGCGGGGGCGCCGTACTCGAACGCGCCGATGTCGAAACTTCCCCCTGCGGGATACGGCCGCGGCGCGCCCCGCTGGTCCGTGGCGGGGGCGCCTGAGGACGTCCCGGCGTCGATGGCGGAGCCGCCGTCCCGGATCGCGAACGTCTCGACGCCGCCGCCGAGGTCAGCCAATCCCGTAAGTAACGGATCCCCCGAAACGATGTGGTTCAACGCATCGGTCGCCGGATCGCACCCCCCTTCGACGACGCAGTACGTCACAGTCGGAGTCGCCGGAAAACAGTCGGGGTCGGCGACGATCTCGCCCTCTTCGTCGCCCCAGAAGATGCAGTTGGTCACGACGGAGCTGTCGCCGCAGAGGCGTATGCCGCCGCCGCGGCCGCTGTCGATGGCTTCGTTGCCGGAAAAGGTGCAGTTGGTTATCGTGCAGCCGCTGCTGATGCTCATGCCTCCGCCCCGATTGGCGACATTGTCCGCGAACGTGCAGTTCGTAATCGTAACGGCGCCGACGACGGCCATTCCGGCGCCGAAGCTGGAACGGTTTCGCAGAAAAGTGCAGCCTGCAAGTGCGGCTCCCCTTTGGCAGTAGACGCCGCCTCCGGCGTAGGACGCCTCGTTGTCCGCGAAGGTGCAGCCGGTCACTGCGGAAGCGCTGTTGTATCCCGTGAACATGCCGCCGCCCATGCTCGAGGTCCTGTTGCCCGCGAAGACGCAGCCGCTCACCGCGGGGCGGCCGAAATTGGCGTTGTACATGCCGCCCCCCTGGTCGTCGGCGTAGTTGTTCGCAAATCTGCAGGCGGTCACCGTGGGGCGACTGGAGGAGTCGTTATACATCCCGCCGCCGTTTCCGTTCTCCCCGATATCGTCCGCGTTTCCGTCGGCGACGGTGAATCCGTCCAGAATCGCCGTCTCGTCCGCGCCGCCGCCACGAATCACATGGTAGCTGTTATCCGAAGCGCTCCCCGTATCGCCGATGTTTCCCGAAAGCGTGACGACATTCGCCGCCGCGTCCCGCTGCCCCCGTTCCGTTTCCGCGCCCGAGAAGCCGCCGTACAGGGCGACGCCGCTTTTCAGCACGAAGGAAACGGTGCGATCCGTTCCCGCGGTCGGCTTGTAGATTCCGGCCGCCACCCAGATCTCGTCGCCGGTCACAGCCGCCGTCAACGCATCCTGCAGGTCCGTGAACGCGTCCGTCCACGATGTTCCGTCGTTCGATCCGCCCGCTCCGGCGTCCACATAGCGGATCTGCGCTCCTTCGGCAACCTCCGGGCGCACGGGAATCGCCCCGATGCCCGACGCCAGGAGGACTGCAATACATATCGCCGTTTTCAAGAATCCGGACAGTATTTTCCTCAACCTTTTCCATCTCCCGATTTGGAGCGCTTATCCGACGATTGCATACAACCGCCGGATTCATCGACAGTGTATTTGAGAGCGGGCGATGAGTGCAGGGGGATTTCTTTCACCCCCCCAGGGGAGGGGGTATCGTTCCGCGTACATTTCGGCGGAACGATCGCGGAAAAGCGCATGGGAGCGGGTCCATGCGGCGGACATCCATAGGAACACCCCGGTCTTCGCACCGGCCATGGCGATACCCCGAATTTCGCGGAGCGTGCGCCTACATCGTCTGCCTTTTAACCAGCTCAGCGAAGAGGCCTCCCTTCGAGAGAAGCCCGTCGTAGGTTCCCTCCTCGACGAGGGAACCGTCGTCGAGGACGAGTATCCGGTCCGCGCCGACGATCGTCGAGAGCCGGTGCGCGATGACGACCCGCGTCGCGGGGATGTTTTCGAGACTCCGGCTGATCGTCGCCTGCGTCCTGTTGTCGAGCGCGCTCGTGGCCTCGTCGAAGATGAGGACGTGCGGCGCGCCCGCGATGGCCCGCGCGACGAGGAGCCGCTGCTTCTGGCCGCCCGAGATCGTGTTCGCCCCGTCCGTGATGACCGTGTGGATTCCCATGGGCATCGCGGCGATGTCCTCCTCCATTCCGGCCATCCGGAGGGCGTCCTGGACCTGTTCGACCGAGAGCGGCCGCGAGCACCGGACGTTCGACAGGATGTCGCCCGGAAGGAGCCCGCCGCTCTGAAGGACGACGCCGATCTGCCTCCGGAGCTTTCCGAGATCGAGTTCGCCCAAGGCCTTCCCGTCGTAGAAGACGCTCCCCGATTCCGGCCGGTCGAACCCGAGAAGGAGCCGCACGAGCGTCGACTTTCCCGCCCCCGACGGCCCGACGACGGCGACGAATTCGCCCGGTTCGATGTGAAACGAGAGTCCCTTGAGGACCGCGGGGCCGTCGCTCCGGTAGCGGAAGAAGACGTGCTCGAAGTCGATCCGCCCGGCGAGGTCCCCCGGATCGGTCTTGAGTTCCCCTGTCTCCGGCTCGGATTCGAGGATCGGCGCGAGATTCTCGACCGTCGGCAGCATGTTCAGCGTCCCCGTCGCCGACCGGAGGATCTGGAAGAACGCCGTCTGGAGCGCCCCGAACGCAGACCAGAAGGCCATGAACCGCCCCGTGTCGTACGAGCCGTCGTCGGCGCTCCAGCGGATCAGGACGTAGAGGATGACCATCGAGACGCACAGCGGGAAGAACGCGAGCAGCGTGTTGAGGCCGACCTCGAGGCGTCTCGCGCGCGTTCCCATGGTCCGCTGCGCGCCGAACAGCTCGGCCCACCGCGAAAACGACCGGTCCTCGGCGCCCGCGACCCTGATCTTGGCGATTCCGTTCAGGATCTGGAACGTGAGGCTCGACAGGCGGTTCTGGAGCGTCGCCATCCGTCGCTGGAAGCGGAGCTGCATGAGGTTCACGGCCGCCATGACCGCGCCCGGGACGACGAGGCACCCGAGGCCCGCGAGAGCGAGCTTCCAGTCGTACCAGAGCGACTGCCCGAGATGGAAGACGAGGAAGACGCTCTGGACGATGATGGTCTTCACGGTCCGGGAGACGGTCTCGCGAAGGAGGAAGACGCCGAGCGCCCTGTTCGCGAGGTCTCCGGCCGTCGTCTCCCGGAAGAACGTCACGGGCAGCCGGAGAATTCGGTCCCAGAGACCGGCCGAGACGTCGTGGTCGAGAACGGTTTCCGTCCGCAGAAAGGCCGCGCCGTTCGCGAGATGCAGCAGCCCCGTCGACAGCGCTACGGAGACGAGGATCGCGAAGAGCTGGAGCATCCGTCCGCGCTCGGCCTGCGGGATGACCTCGCCGAAGATGATGCGGTTGAGTTCCGGCGGGACGAGCCCGAGGGCCGCGAGGGCGACGGCGGTCGCG
>CALFXN010000255.1 GCA_937957815.1 uncultured Synergistales bacterium | reverse complement strand
CCCAGAGTTTCGACAGCCGCAAGGTTCCGAACGAGCGCGTTCTTCGCGGCCATTCGCTTTACGCCGAGCGCGAGCGTCATCGTGGCCACGAACGGGAGTCCCTCGGGAACGGCCGCGACGGCGAGGGCGATTCCCGTTTCGACCATCGAAAGGATTCCGCGTCCCTGCAGAATTCCGGCAATCGTCACGACGGCCGCGATGCCGAACGTGACGGCGATCAGGAAGCGGCTGAAGCGGGAGAGACGTTCCTCGAGCGGCGTGGACTGCTCTCCGACGGTCTGCAGCATCGCCCCGATCCGCCCGAGTTCCGTATCGTACCCGGTCGCGTAGACGACGGCCTTCCCGGTTCCCTTCACGACTGACGTTCCCGCAAAGACGCAGTCCGTCCTGTCAGGAAGCGGAGTATCGCCCGCAAGCGGGTCGAGGGTTTTTCGCACCGGAACGGACTCTCCCGTCAGCGCCGCCTCTCCGGTCATCAGGTTCGAGAGTCCGACGAGCCTTGCGTCGGCAGGGACGACGTCGCCTCCTTCGAGCATCAGGACATCTCCGGGAACGACCTCCTCCGTCGGCACGATACGCGCCGCCCCGCCCCGGAGGACCCGGCAACGCGGCGACGTAACCGACCGCAGCGCCTCGAGGGCTCGCTCGGCGCGATACTCGGTGACGAATCCGAGGATGCCGTTGATGAGGATGACGACGACGATCGCGATGGAGTCGGGGTATTCGCCCATCGCAGCACTGACGGCCGCGGCGGCCGCGAGCAGCAGAACCATCGCACCGCGGAATTGCCGCGCGAAAACCCTCCACCACGAGACGCTCTTCCGACGATCGAGAGCGTTTCGCCCGTGCGTCCCGAGAGTTTCATCCGCCCGCTCCGGCGTCAAGCCGGCCGCGGGATCGACGCCGAAATGCCGTATGACTTCTTCGGCGCTCAACGCATGCGCACGAATCACACCGCATCCCGCCCTTCATGAGGATCGGCGCTGTATCTACGCGCTCCACGACGTTTTGGGCAAGTCTGCCCCTATATGATTGAATTGTCAAGCAACTCATCGCGTCGCACACTCCGGCCGGCTACCAGGCGACGACTCTTTCTGGTATCGTAACGGACGAACGCACGTATCCGTCGAAAAGGAGTGATTGAGCGTGAAATGTCTCGAACCGTTCGTCCTCAGGGAACTGGAAATCCGGAACAGGATCGTCATGCCGCCGATGTGCATGTACTGCGCGACGCAGGGCATGGCCTCCGACTTCCACCTCGCCCACTACGGCGCACGCGCGCTCGGAGGAACCGGTCTCATCATCGTCGAGGCCACCGGCGTCCTCCCGGAAGGGCGAATCACCGACCGCTGCCTCGGCTTTTGGGACGACCGGCAGATCGAACCGATGCGCCGGATCGTCGACCTGTGCCGCTCGTACGGCGCAAGGGTCGGCATTCAGCTGAACCACGCGGGGCGAAAATGCACGGCCGGAGAGGTCACAACGATCTTCGCCCCGAGCCCGATCCGCTACGACGAGGAATCCCGCGTCCCCGAGGAACTGACCCCCGAGGGAATCCGTCGCGTCGTCAAGGCCTTTGCGGCATCCGCGGCCCGCGCCGCGGACGTGGGGTTCGATCTCGTCGAGATCCACGCTGCGCACGGCTATCTTCTCAACCAGTTCCTCTCGCCCGTCACGAACCGAAGGACCGACGCGTACGGGGGAAGCACCGAAAACCGGGCGCGCCTCCTCGTCGAGGTCGCCCGCGCCGTCCGCGACGCGCTGCCCGCGCGCATACCGCTCCAGGTCCGCGTATCGGCCGTCGACCACGTTCCGGGCGGACTCGACGTCGCCGAAACGTGCCGCCTGCTCCATCACGTCAAGACGCTCGTCGACTGCGTCCACGTGAGTTCCGGCGGACTGACGCCGACGCCGCCGAAGTTCTTTCCGGGGTACCAGGTCCCCTACTCCGCGGAGGTCCGCCGGACGCTCGGCCTTCCGACGATCGCGGTCGGACTCGTCACGGAACCCGAGCTGATCGAGGAAATCCTCCTGAACGAACGGGCGGATATGGTCGCAATCGGCCGGGGACTGCTCCGAAACCCCTTCCTCCCGCTCGACCTCGCGAAACGGGCGGGGGCCCCGTACACGGGCCCCGAGCAGTACAGACGGGCGTTCATGTAGGGCTGGGCCCCGGAAGGCGGAATACCGACTTTCGCCGGCAGCGCAGGAGCCCGCCTCCCCCGTCCGAAACGAGGGCCCTTCGTCGTTGGTCGTCGAACCGCGCGAGAAACGCTCCGACGACCGCGGCGTAGCGTTCCGGTTCGTCGAGCGGGATCTGGTGCCCGGACGCCGCAAACGAGACGACCGCGACGCGCGGAAGCGCCGATTCGTAGAGGGCCGCCATGCGACCGTCGACTTTCGCGGGGATCGGAACGTCCGTCCTCGTTCCGCGCAGGACGAGGACGGGGCACGCGATGCGCCCGAGGTCGGGCGTGAAGTCCCGGTGCGTCGACTCCTCGAAGCTATGGGCGACCCGCAGGCGGAAGAAGTTCAGGATCGGTTCGCCCCGGTGCGTCATCGCCGAGCGCGGCGCGGCGCTCCCCTTCGGCCAGACGGTGTGAAAGGGAGGCTGATCCACGAGAACGAGCCCCGCGATGCGGTCCGGATGGCGAAGCGCGTATTCGAGCGCATAGGCTCCGCCCCGCGAGTAGCCCAGAAGACAGAAGGAGCCGGGAACGGCCGCGTCGACGACGCATTCGAGATCCCCGACGTGATCGCCCAGATCGTACCCGTGTTCCGGAGTGTCGCTCCGTCCCCTTCCCCGGTAGCTCACCGACACTCCGGGGCGGCCGAGATGGGCGAAGAGATCCTCCGCCATTTCGGCAGGCTCCCAGAACCCCGGAGAGACGACGAGCGGCGTTTGCCCGGGCTCCACCGTTCCCCACAGGATCGCGTGCAGCCGGACCGCGCCATTCGCGACGAAGAGATCGCGACGCATTCGCATCGCCCCTTTCGGCATCGATATCTGTACATCCTACTTCCCGCACGTCGGTCCGTCCATCCGCCTCTTTTGCGGGCGACTCCCCCTCATGCGTCTGATGGAACTGCTACAATAGGCAGTATGAAAGAACTTCCGGACGAAACGATCGAAACGAATACGCGGATCTTCCCCGAACTTCGCACCCGACGGCTTCTGCTCCGGGAACTTCGCCGCGCCGACGCGAAGGATCTCTTCCCGGTCTGGTCGGATCCCGTCGTCACGGAATATCTCACGATGGATCCGTTCGCGAGCCTCGCTCAGACGGAGGAAATGATCGATTTCCTCCTGACCCTGCACCCGCAGGGGACGGGGTGCCGCTGGGCCGTCACGGACGCGCGCACGGGGCGCGTTCTCGGAACCTGCGGCTTTCACAACGTCTCCGCCGAACATTCCCGGGCCGAAATGGGCTACGAGCTCGGAGCGCAGCACCACCGCAGAGGCTACATGACGGAGGCCGTTTCGACGATCCTTTCGTACGGTTTCGCCTCTTTCGGTTTCAACCGGGTCGAGGCGTTCGTCACGGTCGGAAACATTCCCTCCCGTTCCTTCCTCGAACATCTCGGCTTCTCCCTCGACGGAACGCTCCGCGACTACGAGTTCGCGAGGGGTCGTTTCATGGATCAATGGTGCTTCTCCCTCCTCGCGCACGAACGGTCCTCCCTCCGGAACTGATCCCCCTTTTCGGCCGGAGGGGTGGGAAAAACCACCCCTCCCGAAACCGCGAAGGGTGAGGACATCCTCCGATCGATCCGCTACCATTCCGTCCGACGAATTCCGAGGCGATCCGGAGCGCCGTTCCGGGTTTTGCGCGATCACTTGACGCACGAACCACTCTTTGGTTTGATTGTCGCGGAGTACGGAAGATTTTCTCAACTGTTCGCTCTGTCGGGCAATACGGGCTTTACGGAGGACACCCGCTCGAATGTCAGATGACGGGGTCTCCGGTCGACACTGAAGGAGGGACGGGAATGGGCATATTCGGACGCATGACGGATATTTTC
>CALFXN010000254.1 GCA_937957815.1 uncultured Synergistales bacterium | reverse complement strand
CGAGATAAGGCCACGTGACTGGAGTTCAGACGTGTGCTCTTCCGATCTTGCGAGACGAAGCTCTTTCAGATTTTTTCCGAAATTTTCCCTGAGTGTCATGAAGTCGGCGAGAACCTGTGTCGGATGGTCGATATCCGTCAGACCATTCCATACGGGAACGCCCGAATAGCGGGCGAGCCCCTCGACTACGGACTGCAGGAATCCGCGATACTGAATTCCGTTAAACATGCGTCCGAGTACGCGTGCGGTATCCTTCAAATCTTCCTTGGCTCCGAGGTGGATATCGTTCTTGCCGAGAAACTCCGGATGACCGCCTTCGTCGATACAGGCAACAGTGAAGGCGCACCGCGTTCTCGTCGATGCCTTCTCGAAGATGAGCGCGATATTCTTTCCCCTGAGGCTCGTCCCGGGAATTCCCGCGCGTTTCTTGGCTTTGAGGTCATCGGCGAGATCAAGGAGATACAGGATCTCGTCCTTCGTAAAATCTTTCAGCGTCAGAAAACTCCGTCCCTTGAGGTTGACAGGCATCAACGCATCTCTCCTCTCATGGATTGTCGGCTTCGGGGGATCGTCTCCGCTCTTCGGAGAACGAGGAAAACACGGCCGGAATATACGTCGGAATGTCCGAAAAGGAACACTCCCCTATTCTCTTCCCCAGAGAAAAGACTACCACGCCGCCCGGGGAACCGGCAATCCCGATATCGGCGTGGGCCGCCTCTCTGGGACCGTTGACCTCGCACCCCATGACAGCGACGTTCGTTCCGTCGGGCAGAAGTCGGAAGTAGCGCTCGATTTCGGGAAGGACGGAACGAACGTCGAGACGCTTGCGACCACATGTCGGACATGAGATGAGATTGACGCCGCGTTTCCTCAGTTCAAGCGATCGCAAAATGTGATATCCCGCCCGGACTTCCATCTCGGGAGCCTCCGACAGGCTGACGCGGATCGTGTTGCCGATCCCCTGCGCGAGAAGGAGCCCGATCCCGATAGAACTCTTCACGACCCCACCCATTCCGGGACCGGCTTCGGTGATGCCGATATGCACCGGATAGTCAGGGTAGCGTTGCGCGAGAAGCGAGACGCAGGAGACGGTTTCGCGGACCGAAGACGATTTCGCCGAAACGATGATGTCGTGAAAGCCGAGGGCGACGAGAGACTCCATCTGTTCCCCCACAGCTATCGCGAGAGCGGCCGCACGGTCGCCGGCGGCATTGCGGAGCTGTCGCTCGTTGACGGAGCCGCTGTTCGCTCCAACGCGGATGACGACACGGTGCGCGCGTGCGGCGGCGACGAGATCTCCCAGAGATCGCGACGAGAGATTCCCGGGATTGATGCGTATTGACGGACATCCGATCTCCATTGCCGCAATCGCAAGAAGCGGATCGAAATGAATATCCGCCATGAGCGGGATCGGGGATGCGTCGACAAACCGGGCAAAGGCGTCTCTGAAACGCAGATCGGGAAACGCGACACGAAGAAGCTCGCACCCTTCTTCGGCAAGGGATCTGCACTGGGAAAGGGATTCTTCTTCGTCCGACAGAGGTATCTTCAGCATACTCTCCACACGGACGGGAGCGTTTCCGCCGATGGCGAGTCCCGCTATGCGAATCTGATTCACGATATCCGACATCCTTTCATCGGGCTATTTCGAAAAAAACAGCTTTGATATATCGTTCCATGTGATCAGGAGAATCAGTCCTATGAGAACGACGAATCCGACGTAGTGAATAAAACCTTCAGTCTTTTCGGGAACGCGCTTCCCCGTCATCATCTCTCCCATGATGAAGACGAGTCTGCCTCCATCGAGTGCCGGGAACGGGAAGAGGTTGAGCAGTCCAAGATTCAGACTGATCAGGGCAAGAAAGGAGACAAACGTCCACCAGCCGCGGCGGGCGGCGTCTCCTGCCATCGTTGCGATGCCTACGGGGCCGGTCACGTCGACATCAATCTTCCGCGTGATCCAGCCGACAATATTCCGGATCATTTCGACACTCATCGAAACGGTATATCCGAATGCCGAAACGAACGCCTCATGAGGCGCGTAGCGCTTCATCGACGGGCGTATTCCGAAGACTGGAACTCCGGATTCCTCATCCCTGGGGATACCGACGGTGATCGTTCGCGTTTCGCCCGAGCGTACGAATCCAAACGTCACGGGCCCCGATAAGGCCTGGTCTCTTATGGTTTCGGACATTTCCCTCCAGGAGGTCACGGCAATCCCGTTTATGTTTCGAATCTCGTCTCCCACCAGCATGCCTCCTTTTTCTGCCGGGAAGCCGGGCATGATTTCACCGATTCGCGTGCTCTGCATGTCGAGAGTTCCGTGCCCTGCAAGGAAAAGGGCCGTCAGGAACACGGCCAGCAGCATATTGGCGAGAGGACCGTTGAAGAGGATGAGAAAACGTTTCCACGCGGATTTTTCCATGAATGCCCCCCCCGCCGGAACGGTTTCCTCCCCTTCTTCTTCGAGTCCGGCAAGCCGTACGAATCCTCCGAGCGGCGCCGCGCGAAGAGACCACTTCGTTCCCTTTCGTATCCTTGAAACGAGAACGGGGCCAAAGCCGAATGAAAACTCATGTACGTGAACACCGACCGCACGAGCAGTCAAAAAATGCCCCATTTCATGAACGACAACGCAAATGGCGATGACGATAGCGAAAGAGAGGATGCTGATCACAGAAGAATTCCTCCTTCAGTCATTTCCTGTCAGACGGTTGCTGCGGTACAAAGGCGCCGGCACTGTCTTCGTCCGTAATCGACAAGAGCGATGGCGTCTTCCGGAGAAGAGGGTGACGGGCCGTCGTACATTTCAAGCGTTTGTTCGACAACGCGGGGGATGTCAAGAAACGTCAATTCGTGACGAAGAAAGGCTTCGACGGCGACTTCATCCGCGCCGACAAGCAACGCGGGGTACGCTCCTCCCCTCCTGCCGGCCTCTTTTGCGATTCCAATCGCCGGAAAGCGAACGATGTCAGGTTCTTCGAACGGGATCGTCTTCTCGTGGAGCGTGTTGACCTTCAGTGACGGAAAACGCAGGGGAAGCCGATTCGGGAAGGACATGGCGACGAGGGACGGGAGCCGCATATCAGGAATCGAAGCGGCGATCTTCATTGTTCCGTCGATGAATTCGACGATACCGTGTGCGAAGGATCCCGGTGAAAGGATCGCTTCGACGCGTCCGATCGGCATGGAAAAGAGCAACGATGCCTCGATGATTTCAATTCCTTTGTTCATCAGAGTGGCGCTGTCGATGGATATTTTTGCCCCCATGAGCCACACGGGGTGCCTGAGCGCCTCTTCGGGAGTGACGGTACGCATCCGTTCCATGGAAAAAGAACGGAACGGCCCTCCCGATGCGGTGAGGATCAGACGATTGACGGTGTGAATGTCCTCATTGCGGAGGCATTGCCAGATTGCGTTGTGCTCGCTGTCGAGCGGACGGATCTGGTTGGGTCGCGATACTTTCGGCATGACCCAGGGGGCCGCTACGAGAATGCTCTCCTTGTTCGCCAGGGAAATATCCTTCCCCGAATCGAGCGCCCCGATCAATGCCGGAATCGCGGCGGTCCCCGACGACGCGAAGACGATCTGATCCGCATCCGGCAGACAGGAGAGAGCGAGAAGTCCTTCGCTTCCTTCAAGGCACGGAAAACGATTTCCTGCGAGTGAGCGGAATTCTTGGGCGGCGACGGGATCTGCCAGGTATGCGACTGACGGCGAAAATTCATGTGCCAGGCGAAAGAGGGACTCCACATTCGATCCGGCGGCGAGGCCGACGATCGTAAAAAATTCAGGATACGCCCGGCAGACGTCGAGCACGGAAGATCCGACGCTGCCCGTTGCACCGATGACGACGATGCGTACGGGGCGGTTCATCGGAAGACCACCGCGAAAAGGAAGTACGTCAGGACTCCGTTGATGAGAATGCTGTCGAAACGGTCGAGGAATCCCCCGTGTCCCGGAATCAGGGTTCCGCTGTCCTTTGCGCCGAACTCCCGTTTGATCATCGACTCTGCGAGGTCGCCGAGCTGCCCGACGATTCCGCAGACGAGTCCGACGTACAGAATGGGAAGAGGCGGCAACCCAATTTCATAGGCGAAGAATCCGGCGCTCAGAAGACTCCCCGTAACTCCACCGACGAACCCCTCCCACGTCTTTTTGGGGCTGACTTTGTCGCACAACGGAGTCCGTCCCCAACGACTCCCCATGAGGTATGCGAAAACATCGCAGCTCCAGGTGCAGACGAAAAGCGCGAATACGAGGTATCGTCCGGACGGAAGGTCGCGGAGCATGAAGATGCACATCCAGGGGACGACGATAAAGATAAGCCCGGTAAGAAGTCCTCCGACATTCGAAACCGAAGCGCTCGAACCGGAGAACTGACGGCGAAGTATTTCGATAAGGAACACGGCGAACGTCCCAAGTGAGAGGGTCAGATAGAGCGAAAAGGATCGCGCGCCGTGATATGCGGAAAGCATGACGACACACGCCATGATGTAGCCGATCCCCTTCGAGAGCTTCTGTTGTCTTCCGAGCAGCTTGTAGAACTCTACGAGCGACAGAAAAGAGAGCAGGAAGCACAACGCCGCCCAATATACGCCTCCCGCGTGCGCTGAGGAAAGCGTTGCGAGAACAATAGCGGCTCCGCTCGCTCCGCGAACGAGAAGTTCACGATACTGCGCTTTGAACGTTTCCATAGCGTCGTTCCCTTTTTGCGTAAGCGGACAATGCCTTGTCGAGTTCGGATTCATCGAAATCCGGCCACAATTTCTCGGTGAAATACAGTTCGCTGTAACTTCCCTGCCAGAGCCAGAAATTGCTCAGGCGCATTTCTCCACTTGTCCGAACGATAAGGTCCGGATCCGGAACATCGGGGAGGTAGAGATATCGGCGGAAGTTCTCCTCGTCGATTTCTTCCGCTGTTCCTGAACGGCGTATTTTCCGGATCGCATCAAGGATTTCCTGCCTTCCGCCGTAGTTCAGACATGCGATCAGCGTCAGTCTCGGATCTTCCACCGCAGTCTCTCTTTGCGCGTATTCGAGAAGTTCGCGAAGATCCTGTGGAAAATCTTCTATTCTCCCTGCGACGAGCAACCGGACGTTCTCCTGAACGAGTTCGCGGACTTTTCGCCGTGCGTAGGCGCGAAAAAGCGCCATGAGTCCGAGCACTTCGGTTCGCGGGCGTTGCCAGTTCTCGGTCGAAAATGCGTAGATCGAAAGAAAGCGAATTCCCCTTTCCGCCGCTGCGCGGACGACGCGCACGAGAGTCGACGCCCCGGCTCTGTGCCCGAGAATGCGGGGAAGCATTCTCTGCCTGGCCCACCGGCCGTTTCCATCCATGATGATGGCAAGGTGAAGCGGAATGGACGCGGTATTCTGTGTCATTTCGATGCTCCTTCTGTCGAAGCCGCATGTGAACCGGAGATTTCGTCCCATCTCTTCCGAAGCTCCTGTACATCCTGCCACGTAAGATGTTTGGGGCTTCCGGCCTTTCTCGAATCATTCCGGAGGAGATAGCTCGGATGAAACATCGGAAAAAAGTCTATCCCTCTCCATTTCAGCCATTTTCCCCGAAGCGACGTTATCCCCTCGGTCGTTTTCGTGAGCCATTTCAACGGGGTATTCCCCAGGCAGACGATGATTTTCGGGTTGATCAAGGCAATCTGGGATTCAAGGTACTTATTGCAGAACATCATTTCCTGGACAGTGGGAACCCGGTTCTGCGGAGGACGGCACTTCACGACGTTCGTGATATAGGCATCCTTTCTCTGTATCCCCCCGGAAGACAGAATCTGTGTCAAAAGTTGTCCCGCACGTCCGACAAAGGGGCGTCCCTGAATATCTTCGTCGGCTCCCGGAGCTTCGCCGATGAAGAGAACGGGGCTTTCTCTGTAGCCCTCTCCCGGAACGACATTCGTTCGTCCGTCGGAAAGGGGGCAGTCTGCACATGCCTGCAGCCTCGATTGAAGAAGGTTCCAGGCTGCGTCAGTCCTGAGCGATATGTCTTCGTCTTTCGGGACGAATGGGAAAAGCGCTGCATCCATCCGGATCCACTCCCTGAATGTGGACGTCGACCGATGAAACGTCCATGCCTGCGAAGTATCGGACTGCGAAAATGACCCGCCGCCGCAGAGAACGGCCGGCCGCGAGGAGGTTGAAGCGACCGAGAAAGAAGTCCATGTGAATTTCGATGTGTATCGAATCCCCTGTCGGAAGGATTCTGATCTCGCGTATCTCCTTTGCCTGGACGCTTCGCCGGGAAACGTGATCGACGATATCGGCAACCGCCGTCGGAGCGATACTGAGCGCGCCGTAAAAACTGAAGGGTGGGCACACGATAGTCCGCTCCCCTTCTTCTTTCCCGGGATGTTTGAGAAAATCGCGAATATGGCCCACGAGTTTTCCAGCGAAGTTTCGGCGTACCTGAGCGCGTATGACGGGAATGATGTGCTGGCCCTTTTCGTGCCGCTGCCGCAATGCGCTCCGGATTTCTTCCTTTGTGGCAACTTCCGTGATGTCGATGGTTTTTTCCGGAGACGGAAGACCGAGAGCTGTGATGATTTTTTCCGCCATGGAAAGAGACGTCGCGATGATCATAACCTTGCAGGGGCACTCCTTGGAGAGGACGTCAATAACCGATTCCCTGTGGTCGTCATACTGGAAAAGAGCACGACGAATAGCCCGGACGAGGTTTTTCTCGGCCTTTGCGCTCCTTCCGGCCAGAATCCGTCCGTCAGCGATCAGGAGTCCATCATCAATGATGAAGTCGACATCGTTCCATCGTGCGACAAGCTGCGCCCTGAGACTCTTTCCCGTTCCCGCCGGTCCGACGAAGGTAACGACGCGAACCGTGGACAACTTCACGTTCACGTGCGGGTGATTGTTCTTCCGTGAGACATCACGCCTGACTGCTGCCGGATGTATCAGAAGAAGCTGAGACTTTTGTTCCACGGGGATCTGCGGGGACGACGTCGACTCGACCTCCGAGAGATCGCAATTTTTTTTCAATGTTTTCATACCCTCTCCAGAGATGTCCCAACTGGTACACTTCGGTCGTATCCTGGGCCGCGAGTCCGGCAAGTATCAATGCGGCTCCCGCACGGAGGTCGGTCGCACAGACGTCGGCTCCGCACAACCCCGGAACTCCCGTAACAACCGCCGAAGTCCCCTGAATTTCGATCTTTGCACCCATCTTGTTCAACTCGCTTGCATGCAAAAAGCGGGACTGGAAGATACTCTCGTGAATGACGCTCGTTCCCTCGGCCAGACACAGAGTGGCCATGATCTGAGGCTGAATATCCGTCGGGAACCCCGGGTATGGGAGAGTCTTCAGGGAGACTGCCTTCAAGCGTGCATTGGGATGAACTCGCGCGCTGTCTTCCGTCAGTTCGACGGACATCCCCGCTTCTTCGAGTTTCGCGACGAGAGAATCGATATGGCCGGGAATGATTCTCTGGACGGTAACATCGCCGCCTGTGATCACTCCTGCGAGAAGATACGTGCATATTTCAATGCGATCGGGAATGATGCTCGTATCAGCATCGTGAAGCGATGGGACCCCCTGGATCCGGATGATTCCCGTTCCCTCTTCGGCGATCTTTGCACCCATCGACGTAAGTGCTTCGACGAGGTTATGAATCTCGGGTTCTCGGGCAGTGTTTTCGAGTACGGTCTCCCCTTTTGCGAAAATTGCAGCCATTATGAGATTCTCCGTTGCGCCGACAGAGGGGAAATCGAGGTAGATTCGCGTCCCGACAAGACCGTCCGTATGAGCGTGAACGGCACCGTGTACGAGTTCTATACTGGCCCCCATTCTGGTGAGCCCTTTGAGATGAAGATCGATAGGCCTGCTTCCGATCGAACACCCTCCGGGAAGGGGCATGACGGCGCGCCCGCAGCGG
>CALFXN010000253.1 GCA_937957815.1 uncultured Synergistales bacterium | reverse complement strand
GACCACCGAGATCTACACTCTTTCCCTACACGACGCTCTTCCGATCTTCGGAAGGAACAGCGAAATCGACGGGAAGAACGCCAGGATCGCGACTTCGATCAGAATCGCGACGACGAACGGGACCGAGTCCCGGACGTATTCCCCCGTGGGACAGTCAAGAAGCGAACAGGTCGTGTACATTGCGACGCCGACCGGCGGCGTCATCCCCCCCATCGTGATGATCGTCATCATGAGCACGCCGAAATGAACCTGGCCGCGTCGCGCCGGAGAGCGCCGTTCCGATACGTCGCGAGGGGGAAAACGAAATTCGCTCCGGGTCCGTCAGGACGCCTTCCTCGGAGAGCTTCCGAGCCTCCGGACGCTTTTCCCGAGCGTCTTGCCGAAAAACCTGCCTCCCTCGACGACGACGACGCCGTTCTTGACGACGTAGTCGATGCCGGTCGGCACGCGGCGCGGAGTGATGTAGTCGGCCGAGCCTCCGACGGTCGCCGGGTCGAAGACCACGAAGTCCGCGATCAGTCCCTGCTTGATGAGTCCGCGGTCGGCGAGATTGAATCGCTGCGCCGGGAAGCCGCTCATCTTCCACACGGCCCGTTCGAGCGACAGAACTCCCTCCTCCCGCACGAAATGCCCGAGTACGCGCGGGAAGGTCCCGAAACATCGCGGATGCGGCCGCCCGATCGCCATACGGCCCGTCATCGAGGAAGGCAGCGAATCAGAGCCAATCATCGAGAGTTCGTGCGCGATGATGCGTCTGTTGTCCGACGCCGACTGCGAATCGATGACGATCGTGACCTCCGCTTCCTCGGAGACGATGATGTCGAGGATCGCGTCGGCCGGGTCGACGCCCCGCGCTTCGGCGACCTGTCGCACCGTCTTCCCCTCGAGCCCCGCATCGTTCTTGCAGGTACAGATCAGAATCCTGTCGTACGACACCCCCTTGACGAAGTTGTCCCAGCCCGGGATCTCCTGCGTGAACTCGAACTTGATCCGCTCGCGATCCTCGGGCCGCCCGAGACGTTCGAGCATCTTCCCGACGCCGCCCTCCTTGGCCCACTGGGGGAGCACCACGCTGATCAGCGTAGCTCCCGCCGAGTAGGGGTAGACGTCGCACGCAACATCGACGCCGCGATTTCGCGCCTCCTCCATCATTCCGAGCGTCGTCCCGGAGAGCCCTTCGTATGCGTTGATGATCTTGTGATGCGAAATCTGAAGCCTGCAACCGCTCTTCTCGGCCGTCCGTATGGCTTCCTCGACGGATTTCAGGATCTCACCCGATTCGCCGCGCATGTGCGTCGCGTAGACGCCGCCGTACCGGGCCGTGACGCGGCAAAGTTCCGTGAGTTCGGCTTCGTCGGAGAAACATCCCGGCGGATAGATGAGCCCCGTCGAAAGTCCGACGCACCCATCCTCGAGCTCGCGCCCGAGAAGTTCTTTCATGCGCCCGAGCTCCTCTTCCGTAGGCTTCCGGTCGTCGAAGCCCATGACCGCGATGCGGATCGATCCCTGCCCCGCGAGGAACGCGAGGTCCGTCGAGTGTCCGTTCCGGTCGACGATGTCCATGATCT
>CALFXN010000252.1 GCA_937957815.1 uncultured Synergistales bacterium | reverse complement strand
GACTCAGCGCGGGATCCGGGACGGGAAGGTCCGTGATCCGCAGGGCTTCGCCGGTCTTCGCGACGAGGACGGTCTCTCCGGTCGCCACGTTCACGACATCACTCGCGAGGAGTTTCTCTCCGGCCTGTTCGTTGACCTGCTTCACGATCTGCGCCATGACTTTCGCGCGGTCGACCGTGCCTCCCGCGTTCCGGACATCGTCGAGATAGAGCTTCACTTCGAATTTGTGTTCACCGACTTCGATCTTCATGAGCGACGGAACGTTCGGGTCGACGCACGGAAGCGTCGGGAAGACGACATCGCCGACGCCCGAACCGTTGCACCTGATCGCGGTGCTCATCCCGAGCTGCGACGCGTAGGTATTTTGATTGCGGTCGTAGATTACGAGCGGCGCGTTATCCTTCGGCCTGAGGAGGAGGCGCTTCGTCGCGTCCTCATGGTTGACTCCGGGTTCCCACGCGGTCGCTTCCGTCTCGTCGGTTTCGACGGTCACTTCGAGCCAGTCGCCGGCGACCTGCTTTATCCGGTTCGCGAGGTCGTCCGCGGTGAGCCCTGTGATGTCGCTGATCTTGAGGTCGACAACATGATCGCCGCTCTGGAGGCGCCACTGGAGTTCATTCGTCGCTCCGGGCGTCAGGATCGCTCCGCTCGTCGGCATCTGGACGCTCTTGACGGTCGTTTCCATTCCGAGGAATGACGCGAGGTCGATGTGGCTGTGGTCCACGGCGCGCTTGACGGGTGTCGACGCCGTGTTCTCTTCGGTGAAGAGATCCGTCAGTCCGGCGGAACGCGTCAGCGTGAATTTCTTTCCCTCAGTCGACGCCGAAATGACGAGGCGTTCGCCCGCGCCTTCCGTGTTCACTCGCGCATGAATCCCCTGGATTCCGGACAGCGTGTCGGCAACGTGTTGCAGCGTGCTCCCCGAAGGAATTGCGACCGTCACGGGATCTCCGCCGTCGAACTGGATCGTGATCGTCTCGTCGGCGGCACTCGTCCATCCGGCCAAGACGTCTTTTGCGACGATGCCCTGTTTCATGTCGGCACGATCCGTCTCCGGCCAGCCGGTCACCTGGATCGGCTCTCCCGTCCTGCTCGTGAACACGAGCCGCTGGACGCCGCGTCCGGCATCCTTCACGACCGAGACGTCGACGATCCGGCTCACGTCCCCCATCGACATCGAGTCTCTGATCAGTTTCGCGATGTCGTCGATCGACAGTCCCTGCGATTCAGCGGGATCGCGGAAGCGGTTGAAGTCGGTGCCTTCGATGTTCCCGTCAAGGTTGTCGTCCTTCCACGTCTCCGGGATATGGACTTTGACCGCCCGGTCGCCGACCCTGATCTGCAGGATTTCGTCGCGTCCGGTCCATTCGAAATCGAGTGGGAGCTCGACGCTCCCGAGCGTATATCGCGTATAAGCCTCGGGGAATACCTCGCGTCCCGTGAACGACACCTGTCCGACGACGCCCTTGTCGATTTCGAACTCCATGTGTTCGTCGCCGCCGCGATAGCAGACCTTGCCCGAGGCGTCGCGGTAGAACGGAGCCTGACACACTTTCTTTCCGCCGAGAAGGTATCGTCCCTCGACGGAATAGTTCGCGATGTTCCTGAGTTCCTCCTGAAGTTCGGCGATCTCCGTGGCGATCGCGTCCACCTCGGCGTCGTCGAGAGCCCCGTCGCCGGCATATATCGTCAGTTCCCGGACCCGCTGGACGACGCTCGTCATCTGGTCGAACGCCGTGTCGGTGTTCGCGAGCCATGCCTGTGCGAAGTCGAGGTTCCTCGTGTACTGGACGTTTTCGACGAGCGACGTCTCGAGCGACATCTCCCGGGCGACATCGGCGGGCGCATCGCTCGGACGAGAATGCTTCTTCCCCGTCGCCATCTGGCTCTGCATTTCGAGCAGCCGCGAGAGGTTCGAATGGAGATCCGAAAGCAGGGTCTTTTGGATCGTCAGGTTGCTGACGCGCATCGGCTCTTCCCCCTTTAGCGTCCGACGACGCCCATTCCGTTGATGATCTTGTCGAGCATTTCGTCGATTGTCGTGATGTATCGGGACATTGCGTTGAAGGCCTGCTGGAACTTGACGATGTCCAGCATTTCCTCGTCGATGTTGACGCCCATCGTCGATTGTCTCTGCGTATCGATCTGTCCGGTGAGCGCCTTCTGGTTTGTGTTCATCTGTTTGGCACGTGACGCATCCGTCCCGAGACGCGCGGTGAAGGACTCGTAGAACTGGTTGAACGTCGCACTGTCGCTCGTCATCACGCGAGCCTGCTTGAGTTGCGCCATGAGAAGGGCGTTCGACCCGTCGCCGCATCCGAGACTGTGTCCCTTGCCGTCGTCCCGGGCCGCTCCGATCAGGCTGGGGTCGTTTGCGATCGCCGTATTGATGTCGAGCGAGCGTGAGGCGCCGTATCGCGTCGTGATGGGGGCGAAGAACGCGATGCCCGTCGTGGATGTGTTGTCGCCGATGCCGTGTCCGCCGTAGTGGATCGCGTTCATCTCGGTTACGAGCGTATAGGCGAGTTCATCGAACGAGTCGAGATAGCTCAAAATGAGGTCGTCCCGGGCCGTCATCGTTCCGGAGATGGCCCCTCCCTGAACGTGGTGCCGGATGGTGATGCCGGACTCCGCGCTCGCCTTTTTGAGCTTGAGCGTGATTCCCTCCTCGACGTCGCCCGTCCTGGTCGCCGTGTAGTCGTCGTAGGCCTGCGTGATTTCGTTCTTCGCCGGAACGAGCCGCGCTTCCCGGAACGTGTTGGACGATGAGAGATATCGTCTGTCGTCGAACGTGAACGAGGCGTCTTCCGACTGCTGCATATAGC
>CALFXN010000251.1 GCA_937957815.1 uncultured Synergistales bacterium | reverse complement strand
AAATCATAGGCCGGGAGAAGAAGCGCCAGCAGGACGGAATCGAACTCATCGCTTCAGAGAATTTCGTTTCCCCGGCAGTATTGGCGGCAGCTGGATCCGTACTCACGAACAAGTACGCGGAGGGCTATCCCGCCCACAGGTATTACGGCGGATGCCACGTCGTGGATGAAGCCGAAAACCTCGCGCGGGACCGGGCGAAGGCCCTTTTCCACTGCGACCATGTCAACGTCCAGCCGCATTCCGGCTCCCAGGCGAACATGGCCGTCTACTTCACCGTTCTCAAGCCCGGAGACACGATTCTCGCGATGAATCTCGCGCACGGCGGACACCTCACGCACGGATCCCCCGTGAATTTCTCCGGCAAGCTCTTCAACATCGTCCCGTACGGCGTGAGCCGCGAGACGGAAACCATCGATTTCGCCGAGGTCGAACGACTCGCGAAGGAGCATCGTCCGAAGCTCATCGTGATCGGTGCGTCGGCCTATCCGCGCGAGATCGACGCGGAGCGCTTCCGGACCATCGCCGACTCGGTCGGGGCCATGCTCATGTTCGACGTCGCGCATATCGCGGGCCTGATAGCCGCCGGATTGCACAAGGATCCGGTGCCGTTCTGCGATTTCGTCACGACCACGACGCACAAGACGCTCCGCGGCCCGAGGGGCGGAATGATCATGTGCAAGGCCGCCTATGCGAAGGATCTCGACAAATCGATCTTCCCGGGAATGCAGGGCGGCCCGCTCATGCATATCATCGCGGCGAAGGCCGTCGCGTTCAGGGAAGCGCTCCGTCCGGAATTCAGGGAGTACCAGAAGCAGATCGTCTCGAACGCGAAGGCGCTCGCGGATGCGCTTCTCTCCCGCGACTTCCATCTCGTTTCCGGAGGAACAGACAACCATCTCATCCTGATCAACCTGACGAGCAAGGGTGTGACGGGAAAGGCGGCGGAAGCCGCCCTCGACAGGGCCGGAATCACGGTCAACAAGAACGCGGTGCCGTTCGACACTCAGAGTCCGATGGTGACGAGCGGAATCCGGGTCGGAACGCCCGCCGTGACGACGCGCGGCCTGCGGGAGAGCGACATGAAGACGCTCGCGGCGTGGATCGACAGGACGATCAGAAATATCGACGACGAGGCGACGCTTGCGACCATCCGCGCGGAGGTTCTGGAGCTGTGTTCCAGGCATCCGCTGTACGCGGACCTCTAGGAGCGGGGCGATGATCGACCTCACAGTCGACGAAGGGAAACTCAGAAAGGCCGTCCAGCGGGCAAGGGAAAAGAACATCGTCATTCCGACGTTCCGTCAGATGAAGGATCCGGAGACGCACACTCCCGCCGCCCTCAAGGAACGTCTCCGTCGCGTGGGGCTCTGGGACGTCGATTCGGCGAACCTCTTCCGGATTACGTGGAAGAACGAACCCGTCAGACAGGGAGGCCTGTACGGCGATGTGAACTACATCGAAATCCCGTCCTGCGTCACGGGTGTCGACGCCCGGATCGTGGCACTCGTCGGCAAGTGGTTCCCGACGGGCGCCCACAAGGTCGGTGCGAGCTTCGCGTGCCTCGCTCCGCGTCTCGTTACGGGACAGTTCGACCCGACATCGCAGAAGGCCGTCTGGCCTTCGACGGGAAACTACTGTCGCGGCGGCGCGTACAACGCGCAGCTTCTCGGGTGCGATTCGATCGCGATCCTTCCGGAAGGCATGAGCCAGGAACGGTTCACATGGCTCCGGACGGTCGCCGGCGAGATTATCGCGACTCCGGGAACCGAGAGCAACGTCAAGGAGATCTACGACAAGGTCTGGGAACTCCGGAGGACGCGGGACAATATCGTCGTTTTCAACCAGTTCGACGAATTCGGGAACCATCTCTGGCATTACGAAGTCACGGGGCACGCGATGGAGGAGGCTCTCCGGGCCGTCATGGGGCCGAAGGACCGCTGCGCGGGCGTCGTGGTTACGTCGGGCTCGGCGGGAACCACGGGCTCCGGCGACTACCTCAAGGAGGTCTTCCCCGGAAGCTTCCTTGGCGTCGGCGAGGCGCTCCAGTGTCCGACCCTGCTCTGGAACGGTT
>CALFXN010000250.1 GCA_937957815.1 uncultured Synergistales bacterium | reverse complement strand
GAGCGGGTTGAGCTGGTTGAGTCTCGCGATGAGATCGGCGCCCTTCCCGGGACCGGAGGGGACGTCGCGGCGCTTCTCGCCTACGATCAGGCAAAGCGTTCGACGAAGAACCCGTCGCGGCCCTTCGGGAAGGGAGCCTACGAGGGGATCGTCGCTCCCGAGACCGCCAACAAGGGAGCCATCGGCGGCGCCTTCATCCCGATGCTCACGCTCGGGATCCCGGGCGACGCCGTAACGGCGATCATCATCGGAGCGCTGTTCATCCACGGGCTCAAACCCGGCCCGATGCTGATGATCGAGACGCCGCACCTCTTCTGGATGATCGTGAGCTGCCTCAGCATCGCGAGCGTCGCGCTCATGGTGCTCGGTCTCCTGAGCGTCAAACCCTTCGCGAAGATCATCGAAATCCCGAAGGAAATCGTCATGCCCGTCGTCATCATTCTCTCGGTCATAGGGACATACGCGATTCAGAACAGCGTCGTCGACATCTTCTACATGATCGGATTCGGGGTCATCGGATACTTCATGCGTCTGTACGGGTACGCGACCGGACCGATGGTCCTCGGTCTGATCCTCGGCCCGATGCTCGACGCGAACTTCCGGCGGACCATGCAGGGAGCGGAAAACCAGATCCTTCCGTTCCTCGAGGGATTCGTGACAAATCCGATCAGCCTGTTCCTGACGCTGTCGATCGCCTTTCTCCTCTTCTCCCAGACCGCAACCTACAGGAGGTGGAGAGGAATCGAGTGACCCGGGACAGCGCGCCCGTCCGACATGCTTCGCAGTCGGACTCCTTACCCCGAAACCGGCCGGTCTTCCAGCCGGGTGTCACAATCGAAGATGCCATGCAAAAAATATCCGGGAGGGAACTGACATGACAAGAAAAATGTGTGTCGCACTGCTTCTGATCGCACTTGCGGCAGGAACGGCAATGGCTGCATATCCCGAGAAGAACCCCCAGGGATACATCATGTGGGGCGCAGGCGGCGCAATGGACAACGTATCCCGTGCCATCACGCCGATCGCGCAGCAGCATCTCGGAAAAACCGTCATCCTCCAGAACAAGACGGGGGCTACCGGCGCAATCGCGACGACGTTCGTCGCGAACCAGCCCGCTGACGGATACAGCCTCCTGTTCGGCGCGGAAAACCCGAACCTCTACAAGGTCGCGGGTCTTTCCCAGATCGACTACGACCAGTTCGAACCCGTCCTTCTCATGATGGCCAATGTCGGCGTCGTCATCGTCGCGAAGGATTCTCCCTACAAGACCTACAAGGAGTTCATCGAGGCCGCGACATCCGGCAAAACAGTCACCGTCGGCTCCACCGGCCCCGGCGGACTCGCCTTTGTCGCCACGACCATGATCGAGAAGATCCATGGCATGAAATTCAACAAAGTCCAGTTCGACGG
>CALFXN010000249.1 GCA_937957815.1 uncultured Synergistales bacterium | reverse complement strand
AGGGCGTGGCGATCGAGAGCCGGGACCTCGCCGTGGAATACACCGCCTCGTACCCCGTGCGGGCGCGCTACTACGCGATCTTTTCCCGCTCGGACGGGTCGGGCTACGAACTTCCGAACAGGGGCGTGCAGTTCGAACTCAAGGCCGGGCAGAGCCTGCCGGACGGCGTGACGCCTCCCGACTTCTACGAGGAGGGCGAGGGGCTCATGACCTGGCGCTCAGCCGTGACGGACAACGGATCGTACGACCTCGAACCGGCGGTCGGAGTCGTGACCTTCCGCGTCTGCTCGGTCCGCGCCGCGGAAACGGCCGTCGGCGACACGGGAAGCGGCGGCGGCTGCAACGCCGGCGCGTCCACAGGCTTCGCCCCGTTCGCGCTGTTGCTCGCACTGCCGCTTTTCCTGACGAAACGATAGCGTTCCGGGGGGTGACGCGCCCGATGCGCGTTTCCCCCGGAGCCCGGACAAAAACGGGTATCACTAGAATCCACTTCGCATCCGAAACAGAATACGTTTACGAGACGTCTCGCAACGATCCCGTTTCATCGCCGAAAAAAGGAGAGATTGTTTTTATGCGTTTCCGATCCGCTTTCGCGTGTCCGCTTCTCGTCGCCGCCCTCCTGCTGCACCCGCTGTCGCCCGCGATGGCCGCGCGCCTCGTCGCGGCTCCAATGAACCCCGCGTTCGTGAAATACATGGACGACATTCGGTCGAGGCGCGCCCTGCCCGCCACGGGCGATTCCGAACATTCCACGGGATACGTCCCCGCTCCGATCGACCTGTCGCACCTCAAGGGCCGCTCCGCCGCCGCGCGGACCGGGCGAATGCCGGGGAAAGCTTCTACAGTTCTTCGGGAACGACGTGGTACGACCTCACCGCCTATGACGCGACCGCGAACGTCTGCCTCAAGGCGTTCTCGAAGACCGTCACGCTGACGCCCACGCCGAGCCTTTCGCCGACGCCGTTCACGATCCCGGCCGATCCCTCCGGCGACATTCCCGACGCGGCGACCCTCGAAGAGGCGCTCGCCGTCCTCGTCGCGAAGATCGAACAGGGTTCGCTCCCGCGGGACCTCTTCAATAAGGTGCTCTACACCGTCGCGGCCTATCTGCAGGAGGTTCTCTCGTCCGGTGCGGCGCGCGGCGCCGCCGTGCCGGGGCGCAATGCGGGAACGAACCTTTCGGAGATCCGCTCTCGCGGCGGCGTGGTCGAAATGACGCTCGCGCCGGGATCGAAACAGGGCTCCTTCACGGCGACGTTCCCGGACGCCCCGCACGCGGGAGAGGCCGGCTGGAGGACGCACCGGCTCGTGCTGCTGCTGGGCCGCGGTTCGAAGCGATGGGAGCGCGTCTTCACCGGAACCGATTCGGGGACGCGCTCCCGCGAAGGCACGGCATCGGCGCGCGGAGACGGGCAGGGCGTCGCGATCACCGTCACGGACGGGCTTTCGTACGACTGGAACGATACGGCGGGAGTCGTCCGCGTCGCGATGGCCGTCATGACCATCGGAATCCCCGACGGCGCGCAGGCGCCGAAGCCCCAGGCGCGCGCGACCGGCGGCGGGGGCGGATGCGCCGCGTCGGCCGTCGCGCCGCTCGCGCTGCTGCTGGCGCTGCCGCTGCTCCTGACCGGAAAGCGCGGCTCCTGACGGACGCTCACACAAACGAAGCGCTCCGATTCGAGGATCCGACGACGCCCGCCGGCGATCATTTCCGCATCCCCGACGGCTGCTCCAGCCGGCACCGTTCGAGAAGCGCCGCGTCGGAGAAGACCGTTCGCGTGTCGCCGTCCGCGGCGATGCGCCCCTCGTGGAGGACGATCGTCCGGGGGCAGACGTCGAGAACCATGTCGAGGTCGTGCGTCGCGATCAGGCGCGTGTGGCGGAAGTCGCGCAGCAGGCCGATCAGCAGGCGGCGTCCGTAGGGATCGAGCCCCGATCCGGGTTCGTCCATGATCAGGACGTCCGGCAGCATCGCGAGGACGGTCGCGATCGCGACGGCGCGCTTCTCGCCCCCGGAGAGCCGGTAGGTCGGCCGGTCGGCGAGGCGTTCCGCCCCGACGCGCGTGAGCGCGTCCGTCACGCGCTCGCGGACCTCGGGCTCCGAGAGCCCCTGGTTCAACGGGCCGAAGGCCACGTCGTCGAAGACCGTCGGCATGAAGAGCTGATCCTCCGAATCCTGGAAGACGAAGCCGATCCTGCGGCGCACCTCGCCGACCGTCTTCTTCGACAGCAGCGTCCCGCCGACGTCGATCGTTCCGCCGGAGGCGAAGATCAGCCCGGTCAGCGCGAGCATCATCGTCGACTTTCCCGCGCCGTTCGCGCCGACGAGGCCGACCGCCTCGCCGTGTTCGAGTCGGAACGACACGCCTTTCAGGGCTTCAGTGCCGTCGGGGTAGGCGTAGCGGAGGTCGCGGACCTCGAGATAGTGGTGGCTCACCGGACCCCCGCGAGTCCGGACAGAAGTCCGGGGACATCCGCGAAACGGCACACCAGAAAGTACCCTCCCCACGCAAGGATGAACAGAAAATCGCTCCGCGAGAACGCGAGCGGCCGCAGGACGCGGATCTCTCCGTCGAACAGCCGGGCCTTCATCGCGCGGTGGACGCGGGTCGCCCGGTCCAGGGCGCGGAGGAGCAGCAGGCCGATCATCGGGGCATAGACGACAAGCGCGAGTTTGGGCCTGTTCCCGTTCGAGCGGAGGTCGTGCGCCCGCACCATCCGCTGCGCCTCGCCCGCGAGGAGGCCGATGTAGCGGTGGAGAAACTCGAGCTGCGTCACGAAGACGCGCGGAAGGCACATCTTCCGGAGCCCGGCGCAGAGGAGGTCGAATCGTGTCGTGAGCACGAGAAGCACGGCCGCCGACACCGCGAGAAACGATCGGACCGCGATCGAGAGAAACGACATCCACCCGCCCGTGACCGCGAGGCCGCCGATTCGGACGATCACCTGCCGGTCGAAGAAGGGATTGAAGAGGCCGACGAGGAGGATGAAGGGCGCGGCGGCCAGCGTCCTCGCGGCGACCGAGCCAGCGGATACGCCCGAGAGCGTCGCGATCGCGACGGGGTAGAGGACGAACGGCATCAGACGCGACACGTCGTAGCGTCCGAACGACGTCACGGCGACGACGAAGAGCACGGTCACGACGCACTTCGCCCTCGGATCGAGCCGGTGGACGGGGCTCGAACCGAGGGCGTCGCCGGAGGCTCCGGCGAGGGCTTCCATGTTCCGATCGAGAGCGCGCGGCACGGACCTATCTTCGGGCCGCGGACGTTCTCCGCAGGAACATGCCGATCGCGGCGGCGAGAACGAGAGTCATCGCGCCGCCGACGAGCCCGGAGACGCTCGTTCCGGCGTCTGGATTCGGCCACGCGGCGGGCGTCTCGGGCTTCGGGGTTTCCGCTTCGGTCCCCGCGGACTTTTCCGGTTCGCTCGCCCGGAAGCCGTAATCCGGAAGGAACGCGGTCTTCTCCTGAATCCCGGCAAGCGCCGCGTGGATGCCGCCCTCGGGCGCGGGGAGTTCCTCGCTTCCGGAGGTCTTCGCCATCGACCATTCGAGCCCATCGGGGTATGTCGACGCGAACCACGAGAGCGCCCCTCCCGTGACGAGCGCGGCGGCGGCGAGCCCCGCGAGAACTTTTTTCATCGAAAAGCCGCGCATCGGGGCGTTCTCCTCGGCCATCGCGAGGACTTCCGGCCGGGCCTGCCACACGAAGAGGACGACGGCGGCCGTCACGACGCCTTCGACGAGGCCGATCGCGAGGTGGATCGGCTGCATGAGGAGCACGAAGGCGTTGAACGGCAGCGCGGAGATTCCCGAGGCCATCGTCTCGAGGACGACGGAGAATGCCCCGAGCTGCAGCCCGATCACGGCCGACACCGTTGCGGCGACTGAGATCGTCTTCGCGGTCGCATAGCGCCCGGCGATCTTCCTGTAGATGAACGGATACGCGATGAAGCACGGAAAGAACGCCATGTTGAAGATGTTGCATCCGAGCGCGAGAAGGCCTCCGTCGGCGAAGAAGAGCGCCTGGACGACGAGGACGGAGGCGAGCGTCAGGAAGGCCGCGTGGGGCCCCAGAAGGATCGCCAGGATCATCCCCCCTCCCAGATGTCCGCTCGACCCCGTGGCCGGAATGCTGAAGTTGATCATCTGGGCCGCGAAGACGAACGCTCCCAGAACGCCCATCAGCGGAACCCGCGAGTCGTCGGGAATCTCTTTCAGCTTCTTCGCCGAGTACGCCGTCAACCCCGCGGTCACCGCCCACATCGCGCCGCCGACCGCCGGAGACAGCAACGCATCCGCCATATGCATCGAGAAAGGCCCCTTTCGTGACACGTATTTTTTCTATTGTAGTATCACCCTTCGCGCTGTCAATGGCGGTCTTTCGCCGCGGCGGCGAAACGGCCTTCGAAACGAGATCCGGCCCGGAAGGGCGCGTTCCCCTCCGGGCCGGACGAACATTCCGCTATCGTGAGTTCCGCCGTTTTCGTTACGCCCGGCTCTTCCCGAGAATTTCCGAGAACGCCGCGCAGAGGATGTCGGTGTTTTCCGGGTTCATATTCATGGAGTAGACCCGGATCTTGTTTTCCGTGACATACCGGTCTCTGAGGAAGATATTCCGCTCTCGCATTTCGGCGCACAGCCGCGCCGCGCCGATTCCGGCGCGGTCGTCGAGCGTCAGCTCGAGGGTCGGATATTCGCAGAGGCAGTACTCCGACGGGACGAACGCGGCGCTGAAGCCCGGAAAGCGCGTGACGCACGCGGCGACCTTTTCGAGCAGCGCGGTCATCGCCCGTTCCTTCGCCGCGAACTTTTCGGGGCTGATGTTCCCGAGCGCGGTCAGAAGGCCGATGATGGTCTCCTTGCTCACCTTCATGCCGCGACCGATGCCATGCGACGGCGTCGACCGGAACTTCTCCTTCGGCATCAGCGATTCCGGCGGATTCCAGTCGGGGTAGTGCTCCGACGGTGCTTCGAGCATCTGTGCGGCGGCGGAGGCGATCAGGTCACTCCGGCCGCAGAGGATGCCGCTGTTCTGCGGCCCGCGGATGCCCTTGCCTCCGCTGATGCAGACGAGGTCCGCCCCCATGTCGATGAATTTGTGGAGGTTTTCCAGCGGAGGAACTTCCGGCCCCGCGTCCACGATGACGGGAATTCCGTGACTCTCCCCGACCCCGATGACGTCTTCGAGCTCCGGATGGCTGTCCGTCCGCGCGGCGTAGGCGATGGCAACCGTTCTCTCCGTGATCGCGGCTTCGATGTGCCATTTGTCGATCCTGTAGACGGACATCGGCGCGATCGGCGCGTGGGGGATTCCGGCGGCGACGAGCTTCGCGCCCGCGGCCCGGAACGAGTGCGCGTAGCCGCTGATCTGGTGCGAGGGCATGATGACCTCGTTCGGCATGTCGCTCGAGTCCGGAAGGCGGTCCATCCGGGCGACGTCGAAACCGCACATGCACGCGGCCGTCGCGAGCGTGAGCGCCGAGAACGCGCCGCTCGTCACGATGCCCGCCTCGGCGTGGGTCACCCGTGCGATGACCTTCGAGGCCGCCGCCTGCAGCCGGTCGATGGGAACCGTATGCTTCGCGGCCTCGTCCATCGCGTCCAGGGTTTCCTGTTCCATGATGGCGCCGCCGTACCGCGTCAGCGGACCGTCGAAATTGAGAATCGGACTGACTCCGTAGCGTTCGTAGATGTTCATTGTCGCACCTCCGGTATGGTCGTTCGCGACGATCACTCGTCGATTCTGCCGGCCGTCCCCTCGCCCGAGAACAGGGCCGGAAGGCCGCCGGTGTGCCAGAACAGGATGCGGCTCCCGCGCGCGATCACGCCCCTGCACAGATAGTCGAGAAGCCCGGACATCGCCTTCGCGCCGTACACCGGGTCGAGCAGGATCCCTTCGCTCCGCGCGACCTCCCGGATCGCCCTCGTGCTCCCGGGCGTCGGGACATCGTAGGTTCCACCGAAGTCGAAATCGACGCGGACATCCTCTTCGCGGAACGTCAGGTCGAGCTTCAGGAACTCCGCCGTCGCGCGCGCCGCCTTCAGGATGTCGTCGACCATCGTCGGGTGCATCGAGGACGTGCAGAACCCGTACATCGCCGTCTTCGCCCCGAAGAGCTTCTTCGCCGTCAGCATCCCGGCGTACGTTCCCCCGGCCCCGAGCGGCGTAACGATACAGTCGAAGTCGTCGAGCGTCATGTTCAGCGCGTCGAGCTGGATGGCAAGTTCGGCGAGAGCCGCGAAATACGCGGTGTGCCCGCTGGCGAAGGGCGCTCCGACCGTGAGATACCGGCATATATGGCCTTCGGCTTCGAGCTCGCGGATGCGTTCGAGCCTCATGCCTTCCGTTCTTCCGAGACCGCCGTAGAGATTTTCTCCCGGCTCCAGCCGGACGAAATGGACTTCCGCCCCGAGCGCCCTGTCCAGAAGGAGATTCCCCCGGCTGTCGTCCGGAATCTCCGGCCCGTAGAGATACAGGACCGTCCTGAGGCCGCACCTGTTGCCCGCCGCGACGGTCTGGCGGCACCAGTTCGACTGGACCGACGCCCCCGTCACGATGCGGTCCGCACCCTCCGCCAGAAGGCCGGGGAGGACGAACTCCAGCTTCCTCGTCTTGTTTCCCCCGAACTCGGGGCCCGTCAGATCGTCGCGCTTCATGTAGAAATCGACGCCGTAGCTCCGCGACAGATTTTCGAGCCGCTGGAGCGGCGTCGGCAGAAAGGCCAGA
>CALFXN010000248.1 GCA_937957815.1 uncultured Synergistales bacterium | reverse complement strand
CATGTCGATGTTCGCCGCGCCGCCGACGGTTCGTCCTCCGATGCCGACGTAGAAGTCCTCGGTGTTCTCGCGGACCACGAGCGTGTTCAGCCCCTTTCCGCCCTTCGGCGAGACCGGGAGCGGAACGCGCGGATAGCTTCTCGCGGGACGCAGGTTGGCGTACTGGTCGAAGTGGAACCTCAGGTGGAGAAGGATGCCCCGTTCGAGGATTCCGGGACGCACGCGAGGATCCCCGACCGCGCCGAGAAGGAGCGCGTCGCATTTCGCCATCTCCTCGACGGCCGAGTCGGGCAGGATCTCGCCGGTCTTCAGGTAGTGTCCCGCACCGAACGGATAGTCCGTCCATTCGATGTCGAACCCTTCGCGCGCCGCGGCTGCCTCCATGACCTTACGGGCCTCGCGGATGACCTCCGGTCCGATTCCGTCGCCCGGAAGGCAGGCGACGGTGTGACGGAGGCGGCTCATACCGCCTTCCTCCGTTTCGCCAGTTCGGCCCTGACATAGGGGACGAGTCCGCCCCTGTCGATGAGTTCGCGGAGGAAGGGAGAAAACGGGACCACGGAGAAGGTTCGGTTCGTGGTCCGATCGACGATGATTCCCTCCGACGCGTTTACCTCGACCTCGTCGCCCGCCGCGATAGCCGTGGCTGCCTCGGGGCACTAGAAGATCGGAAGTCCCACGTTGATTGCGTTGCGGAAGAAGATCCTCGCGAACGACGCCGCGACGACGCACGAGATTCCCGACCCGAGGATCGCGAGCGGCGCGTGCTCGCGCGACGATCCGCAGCCGAAGTTCTCGCCGCCGACGATGACGTCGCCCTTCGAGATCTTCGACGCGAACGCGGGGTCCGCGTCTTCCATACAGTGCGCGCCGAGCTGTGCGGCGTCACCGGATACGAGATACCGAGCCGGAATGATGACGTCCGTGTCGACATTCTCTCCGAACTTCCACGCGTATCCTTTCATGATCGCGTCCATTTTCCGTCCCCTCCGGTGAAAGCGTCGAAAATAGATTCGTCCGCGATGTCGCGCGGATCTGTGATGTGCCCCGTGATGGCGCTCGCGGCCGCGACGAACGGGCTCGCGAGATAGACTTCGCTCCCCGGGTGTCCCATTCGGCCGACGAAGTTGCGGTTGCTCGTCGAGACGCATCGTTCTCCCTTTGCGAGGATTCCCATGTGGCCGCCGAGACAGGGGCCGCACGTCGGCGTGCAGACGACCGCGCCTGCCTTTGCGAATGTCGCGATATACCCTCGTTCGAGAGCGGCGTTGTAGACCTCGTAGGACGCCGGGATCACGATGCAGCGGACCGACGGAGCGACGCTCCGTCCCTCGAACATCCGGGCCGCGCGCGCGATGTCGGAAAGCCTGCCGTTCGTGCACGAGCCGATGAAGACCTGGTCGACGGAAATCCCGGAACAGTCGCGCGCCCGCTTTACGTTGTCCGGAGAGTGGGGAGCGGCGACCATCGGCTCCATCGGGGAGACGTCGATCGCCTCGCGCCGTGCGTAGGTCGCGCCTGCGTCCGGATACGCCGGATCGAATGCCCGTTTGGCGCGCTTGCGAGCATAGCGGATTGTCCGTTCGTCCGGTACGAAGAGCCCCGTCTTCGCGCCGCACTCGACCGCCATATTCGCGATCGTGAAACGGTCGTCCATCGGAAGATCCGCGACCGTTTCGCCGCCGAATTCGAGTGCGAGGTACCGGGCGCCCTGGACGCCGATCCGTCCGAGAACAGCGAGAATCATGTCCTTTCCCGTGATCCAAGCCGGACGTTTCCCCGTGAAATCGATGCGGACGGTGGGAGGAACCTTCATCCAGGTCTCGCCGAGCGCCCAGACCGCTGCGAGGTCGGAACTTCCGACGCCCGTCGCGAGGGCGCCGAGCGCGCCGCCCGTGCAGGTGTGGCTGTCGGCTCCGATGACGATGTCGCCGGGGAGGATGAGTCCCTGCTCGGGGAGGAATGCGTGTTCGACGCCGACGCGCCCGACCTCCCAGTAGCGGATTCCCTGAGCGAGCGCGAAGACGCGCCCCTTCTTCGTCTGTTCCGCCGACGCGATGTCCTTGTTCGGCGTGAAGTGGTCGGGGAGGACGGCGCACCGGTCCGGGGCGAAAACGCGTTCCGTCCCAATGTGCCCGAACGCCTCGACCGCCGGCGCGGCGGTGATGTCGTTCGCGAACGCGAAGTCCACGCGGACGCGGCAGATTCCTCCCTCGCGGACCGGATCGGCCGTGTGGGACGCGAGGATGGCGCTAACCAACGTGTGCTGCATACAAAGACGCTCCTTTCGATGCCGCCATTCGGAACAGGCGGTTGATTCCGTCGATGTAGGCCTTGATTCCGGCCTCGATGACATCCGTGCTGCTTCCCCTTCCGGTCGACCGGAGCTGCCCGGTCCCGTCCTGGGGATCGACCGACAGAGTGACGGTAGCCTCTCCGAGCGCGTCGGACGCTTCGCCGACGGCTCTGATGGAGAACTGCTCGAGTTCCGGCTCCATTCCGACGATGCGCCGGATCGCCGAGTACGCGGCGTCGACCGGGCCGTTTCCCGTCGCAGCGTCGGTTTTCTCGACGCCGTCCTCCTCGATCGTGACGGTTGCGGTTCCGCGTCCGCCCCCTACCTGGACGAGGTAGCTCCGGAGAGTGATCCGTCGGCCGTCCGACGCTCCGAGGATGTCGTTCGTCACGAGGCTCTCGATGTCGTCTCCCGTGACGGTTCCCTTGCGGTCGCAGAGATCCTTGAAGAGCGAGAAGGCTTCAGAGATCTGATCTTCCGTGAGCGCGAAGCCCGATTCTCCGAGGTGCTTCGCGAAGGCGTGGCGTCCGGAATGTTTCCCGAGGACGAGACGGCTCCCCATGGCTCCGACGTCCTCGGGGCGCATGATCTCGTAGGTTCTCGCGTTGCAGAGCATTCCGTGCTGGTGGATTCCGGCCTCGTGGGCGAACGCGTTCGACCCGACGACCGCCTTGTTCGGGGGCACGGGAAAGCCCGTGAGCCTCGACACGAGGGCGCTCGCGGCGCACAGACCCGTCGCGTAGATTCCCGTATCGGCGCTGAACGAATCGGAGCGCGTCCGGAGAACCATGACGATTTCCTCGAGCGATGCATTCCCGGCCCGTTCGCCGAGACCGTTGACCGTGCATTCCACCTGCCGGACGCCGGCTCTCACTGCCGCGATCGAGTTCATGACCGCGAGTCCGAGGTCGTTGTGGCAGTGGACCGACCAGAAGACATCCGGAACTCCGGTACGGTC
>CALFXN010000247.1 GCA_937957815.1 uncultured Synergistales bacterium | reverse complement strand
TTTTTAATGATCCGCCGACCACCGAGATCTACACTCTTTCCCTACACGACGCTCTACCGATCTGGACAGTTCACCTTCGAAAGCGCGAATCCGTTCCAGCAGCCCGCCATTCTCCCGCTCCGCAGCCTCGGCGCGCTCCCGGAATCTTTCGACCTCATGCCGGACATCGTCGAGTTCCGATTCCCTCTCGCGTCGTTCGACGTCCTCCGGGCGCACGGAACCTTCGAATTCGTCCTCCGGCCGGCCGGTCTCCTGCGCCGCACCGATTCGGACGGACTGGGGAAGAACGCGGACTGCGCGCAGGATGTTCCGGCGGAGGTGATTAGACAACCAGCTCCTCCTCTCCGCCTCTGGAAATGATGATCTCTCCCGTATCCTCCAGAGCGCGGACCACATTGACGACCTTCTGCTGCGATTCCTCCACGTCCCGGACCCTGACCGGCCCCATGTAGTCCATGTCTTCCTTGAGCATTTCCGCCGCGCGTTTCGACATGTTCCGGAAGAATTTGCTCCGGAGTTCTTCGGTCGCGCCTTTGAGCGCAAGGCCGAGTTCCTTCATCTCCACCTCGCGCAGGACTCTCTGGAGCGAGCGGTCGTCCATCTTGATGATATCCTCGAAGACGAACAGCCGTCGCTTGATCTCTTCCGCGAGTTCCGGGTCGTTTTCCTCGAGGTGTTCCATGATGTTCCGCTCCGTGGCCCGGTCCGCGTTGTTGATGATGTTGACGATCGCGTCGATGCCGCCCGCGAGCGTGAAGTCCTGTCCCATAACGGTGCTGAGCTTTCTTTCGAGCACACGCTCCACCTCCCGCAGAACCTCCGGAGTGATCCGGTCCATCCGGGCGATCCGTTTCGCGACCTCCGCCTGGAGGGATGCAGCCAAGCCGCCGATGACCTGGGCGGCCTGTTCCGGTTCGAGATAGGACAAAATCAGGGCGATCGTCTGAGGGTGCTCGCTCTGGATGAAGCCGAGAAGTTGCTGCGGATCCGTATGCCGCATGAAATCGAACGGTCTTACCTGCAGCGACGCCGTAATCCTCGACAGGAGACTCTGTGCCCGTTCCGGACCGAGGGCCCGTTCGAGAATGTCGCGCGCGTAATCGACGCCTCCTCTCGCCATGTACTCCCGGGCGAGAAGCATCTCCTGGGCCTCCTTGAGGACATCGAGGCGCATTTCCGGCGTCACTTTTCGGAGGTTTGCGATTTCGAGCGTGACGATCTCTATCGTCGCGTCGTCGAGCTGCTTGTAGATATTCGCGGCGATCTCGTTTCCGAGCGCGACCATGAGTATGGCCGAACGCTCCTTGCCGCTCAGATCCCGTCCCTTGCCGGCCTTCGCCATCGCGCCCTCCTAGACTTCCTCGGCGAGCCAGTCCTGCATGAGGCTCGCGATTTCTTCAGGCTTCGACCTGGCATAGGCGCGAAGCTGTTCCTCGAGAACGGCCAGTTCTCCGTGCGACTCGAAAAGATCGGGAGACGCGAGGAGTTCCTGGATCGTCGGAATCCGTTTCGGCTCTTTGGATCCTGAGGCCGCGAGCATCGCCTTCATCCGCTTCCGGCGCATGTAGTAGATCGCCCCCAGCACCGCGAGAACCAGAACGACGACGGTCGAAACCAGCGCGATGATCAGCTCCGTCCGGCGCTGCGCCGCAAGCTGCTCCGCGAGCGTATCCGAGAGCGTCGTCGAGAATTTCATCCCCTGGATGACGAGCTGATCGCCACGGACCTCGCTGTACCCGATCGCGGAGGCCACGAGGGTATGAAGCTCTTTCACTCTCGGCTCCTGGAGTTCTCCGTCGACGAGAACCGAAGCGGACATCCGCCGGATCGCTCCGGGGGTCACGTTCTGCTGCTGTTCCCGCGTCGTGATCTCGAAATTGTTGACCGTATCGCTCTTGTTGTATTCCGACGCTCCCGCTCCCTGCGTCGCAATAGCGTACCCAGGGATGTTCGTCGTCGTTCCGGGAGCGCCGCCGGGCGGCGTTCCGGGTCCCTTGTAACTCTCTTCCGTGAGCTGCTGGCTCCGGATGACTCCCTTTCCCGAAGGTCCCGGGATGAATTCCTTCTGCGTGCTCGACCGTTTGTCGAAGTCGAGATCGACCTTGACGCGGACGACCACCTTTCCGGGGCCATAGACCCGTTCGAGCATCACGCGGACTTTTCCTTCGAGCTCCCGTTCCTGCTGGCGCTCGAGTTCTCGCTGGACCGACGAAACCGTATGCCCCTCTCCCGACCTGGAGTAGATGAAGAGATCCTGGTCGAGGAGATCGGAGAGAACCTTTCCGGTCGAATCCACGACGGTGACGTTTTCCGGCGTCAGCCCCTGGACGCTGTGGGAAACGAGGTGGACAATCGCCTTGACCTGATCGGGACCGAGTTCCCGCCCCGCCTTGAGACGCAGGAGCACGGAAGCCGTCGAGGGCTGTTGCTGTTCGAGAAAGAGCTTCTGCTCCGGGATAACGATGTTGACCTTGACGAAATCGACCGCGTCGAGCTGCTTGATGGTGCGGTAGAGTTCCCCTTCCAGCGCGCGGATATACGTGATCTTCTGCTGGAACTCGCTCATTCCCATCTTGGAGGCGTCGAAAAGCTCGTATCCGACGCTTCCTCCCTTGGGAAGCCCCGCCTGTGCCAACGCGAGCCGCGTCTCGTAGACCTGGGCCCTGGGAAGGAGGATCGCATTTGCGGCGGGATCGATACGATAGGGGATTTTGTTTTCCTTGAGGTAGGCGACAATCGCCGCCTCGTCGCCTACTTCGAGCCCCGTGAAGAGAGGATCGTAGGCGGGACGCCCGGCCCAGAACACGAGAAGGCCGAGGAGGACGAGGACCAAAAGGCCTGCGCCACCCAGGGAGGCCTTTTGCCACCCCCTGAGGGACGACCAGAAGAACGCGACACGTCCCAACAGCTGCCGGATGCGCTCCATGCTTTTCGACACCGTCCCCGCCGGAAACTAGACCGGCATCCGCGCCAGTTGCTGATATGCGTCGATCAGCTTGTTCCGGACCTCAGTGAGAAGGCGGAGGGCGATTTCCGCCCGCTGGACCGATAGAACCACGTCGGAAATGTCGTCGACATCCCCCGTCGTCATTCGTTTCATCATCGTATCGGAGTGCTGCCCGAGCGAATTGACCTGAACCATGGACTCCTTCAGGAGGTCCTCGAAAGATATTCCGAGTCCTTCGGGAGTCCTGGGCTTTCCGGACGTTTCGGCTGAGACGCTCTCAGCGGAAAACTTCGACAGATCCAGATCG
>CALFXN010000246.1 GCA_937957815.1 uncultured Synergistales bacterium | reverse complement strand
TGACGCGTCCCTATTTGCGGACGTGCGAAAAATCGAAGAGGATCTCCTGCGCGTCCTCTATCTTTTTGCCCTTGAGCGAGCCCGAGAGTTTGTTCATCCCGTTCAGAACGTCGAGATACGCTCCGGCGCCCCGAATCCAGCCTTCGGTCGGGTCGGTCCCGAAAACGATCGTTGAGCGTTCGACGGCCTCCCGGGGCATTCCGAGCCACTCGGCCGTGATCGTCGCGGCCTCGCCTCTATTCGCGTTGATCCACGCCGCGCTCTTCGTCAGCAGATCGACGAGGGCTGCCGTTTCGGCCGGATGCGCCTCGAGGATCTCCGTCCGCGCTGCGGCGACGCAGCACGGGAAGTTCGACCAGCGGCCCGCAGGAGGCAGGTCCTTCAGATCCATGACGATCTTTCCGGCCTTCTTCTCTGCCGCGACGGCCGGAATCGGGTCCGGCCCGACCCACGCGTCCACCTGTCCGCTCGTCAGCGCCATGATCAGATTTGACGTTTCCTTGAGGTCCACGAGAAGCACCTGGGCCTTCGAGTCCCCGGGGTCCTCCGTCACGGCGAGGCCCGATTCGCGCAGCGAGCCCTCGATGACGATTCGCGGGGCGCTCGTCGGAGAGTGGTAGCCCACTTTGACCGGCTGCTTCGCGCCCTTGACCCACGCGAGGAAGGAGTTCCAGTCGGAGACGGGATTCGTCGGGGCGACCACGAGCCCCATACCTTCGGTATGCACCGGGCAGAGGACCTTGATCGGAAGCCCCTTGTCGATCGCGGTCATCATGGCCGGAAGCGACCCGAGACCGACGTCGAGGTGCTTCTGGGCGAAGAGCGTCGATGTCTCCGCCCCGCTCTTCGCGACGATGACGTTGAGGCGCGCGACCGCGTTCCCCTTCACCATGAGGTCGTACTTCTCCTTCGCAACGACGGGCTTGAGATACACGCCCGAATCCGCGAACGCATCGCCGCGCGCGAGCGCGACCATGAAGGGCTCCTGGTGCGTCGTGAAAATATAGCTCACCGAAAGGCGCGGCAATTCACCGCCGAACGCGGCCGGCGCAAGCGCGAGCGTCGCCGCCGCGAGAAACGCGAAAATGATCTTTTTCAAAACGGATCCACTCCTGTCATAGTATGTCGATCGATTCTGATATCACTGTACACGCAGAGAAGCTTTGGTTTTTCCTCTCAGAGCCCCTCCCGGGAAACATCAGCCGCTGCGCGCCGCACGGCGCGGAGAGACCGGAACAGCAACAGCGCCAGTACACCCAGCCCGGCCGTCCTCGCGGCCGGGAACGGCGTCAGCAGGGCGAGCCCCGCCGCGGCGAAGGCCGCGCGGTCGGGAATGTCGATATTCCGGAAGCACCACCCCTGCGCGCCCAACGCGACGACGACGACGCCGAGCGCGGAGAGAGCGAGAACGGCCGTCGTCCCGAAGAGAGAGGTCCCCTGCAGCAGCATTTCCGGACTGTAGACGAACGCATACGGGATAACGAACGCGGGAATCGCCATAAAAAACGCCGTTTTCCCCGTCATCGACGGACTCGCTCCGGCTATCCCCGCGGCCGTGAACGAGGCGAGACACACGGGCGGCGTCACGTCCGCGAGAATGCCGAAGTAGAACACGAACAGGTGCGCGGCCAGCAGGGGGACCTTCAGCGCCGCCAGCGCCGGGACGACGACGGTGCTCGTGACGATGTAGTTCGCCGTGGTCGGAAGCCCCATCCCGAGGACGAGACACGCCGCCATCGAGAAAAAGAGCGTCGGGAAAAGGCTGTTTCCCGCCAGGCCGACGATGTTGTTCGAGATCGCCAGGCCGACGCCCGTCAGCGCAGCCGTCCCGACGACGAATCCGACGAGGGCGCACGCGACCGCCACGCCAAGACCTTCCCGCGCTCCTTCCGCCAGTGCGTCCCATATCGCCCGGAACGACATCCGCGTATGACGCCGCAACGCGCTGCACGCAACGGTCGAACAGACGCCCCAGAAGGCCGCCGTCAAAGGCGTGTACTTCCGGAGCAACAGCGCGATCACGACGATCACGGGCAAAAGCAGATGCCCGTCGCGCTGCAGGACCAGCCGCGCGTTCGGGACCGCGTCCGGCGGCAGCGCGCCGAGGGCGTTCCGGCGCGCGTTGAAATCCACGTTGCAATAGATCGAAAGGTAATAGAGGATCGCCGGGAATAGCGCAGCCGCGGCGATCGTGAGATACGAAACGCCCAGGAACTCCGTCATGATGAAGGCGCCCGCGCCCATGATCGGAGGCATGAGCTGCCCCCCGGTCGAGGCCGTCGCCTCCACGGCTCCGGCGAATTCCGGCCGGCAGCCGATCTTCTTCATGAGCGGGATCGTAAAGGTTCCCGTCGTGGCGACGTTCGCCACGGACGACCCGAGATCGGAAGAGCGTCGTGTAGGGAAAGAGTGTAGATCTCGGTGGT
>CALFXN010000245.1 GCA_937957815.1 uncultured Synergistales bacterium | reverse complement strand
AGATAAGGCCACGTGACTGGAGTTCAGACGTGTGCTCTTCCGATCTAGGGGATTTCTATTCCGGGTGCTTCCCATACAGTCTCGTCATTCCCGACGATGGTCCTGAATGGACCTTCCACGGCATCAGGCCAACCGTGTCGCAACACATTGCCCATGGCGGCATCGATAATGGAATCGCCCGTAAAGGAATGTTGCAATGCCATCCTGTTCCTGTTTCCAAGCATTTCCAGAAAAATCGCGCCTTTGACGGAAGGCAGGAAAGACGACTGATTTTTCGTAAAGAAAACCGTTCCGAGATGTTCAGGCGCCACGACGAGCCGATACGTAAACCGTCTCCGCGCGAGTTTCGAAAGGCGTCTCATGACCTCTATGCCGACGACGACGCCGCTTATATCGTCGTTTGCCTGCGCGGCATGACAGTCATGCGCGTTCAGAAGATAGGATTCGTCCGATTCTCCCGGCAGTACGTATTCGAGCACCTTCATTGTCCCCGGGTATTCGCGGGTTACGATATCGACGTCGTACTCCCCGTCTTCGATTCCCCGATAGAAATTCAATGGGACGGAGAAACCCCAATCGCGCTTCCACGGTTTATAAAAGTAGTCGCAATGATATACGAAAGCGTTCGGGAAAGAAGCGTTATAGAAAAGATGTCTCTTCAGTTCTTCCGCGCCAACCCGCCCGGAAAACGAAACGCCATAACCGACAACGGCAAGCGGGTGTCGCATTCCGTCGAAGATAACGCGCCCGTCCCTTCGTATCTCGGCGCGTTCCGGTTGCCAGCTGAGCGGGACATTCCAGCCGTTATGCTCTTCGCCGGAAGCGTATTCATGCACACGAAAGGGCAACTCGCCGCACAATATCCGAACGGCTTCGTCGGTTTCCTCCGAAACCGGCGCCAGACGAAGAGGAGCGATTGCGCCGATGAGCTCCAGCATACGTTTCATGAAACCGATCCCCCTTGATGCCGGACATCTTGCGAAAGGCCGCGGGCATCGTAATTCGCCTCGAAGGACAGCGCCTCGTCAAGAAAAGACCGGGGAGTGACGAAACGGCTCCCAGGAAGGATTATTTCCGAAATGTGCGTTCCGCTTTCGTCCCTGATATCACGGACGACGAGCGCCTCGTCGCGACACGCGACGAAAACGCCGCGGGCGTCGATCCGATATACAAGTCCCGACATGAACGGATGGAATCTTCCCTCCGTGGGATCGCGCGACACGTTCTTGAAGAAGACTCTTTTGCCGTGAAGAAACGTCGACGCCCCCGGATAGGGATCGTCGAAAGCGCAGACGAAGCGCTCCAGCTCCTCCGCCGTCCAGCTCCAGTCGATCCACGCGTGCGCGGACGTATACAGCCTCGGGAAATAGAGCGAATAGCCGTTGTCTATTTTCCTCGGAAAGAACGCATCCTTCGAACGCAATCTGTCGAGAAAGCCGGAAAAAAGCTCCTCGCCCTCTCTGTCCGCGATCTCGAAAAAGTCCGCAGGAATTCTCGCTGAAGGAGGGATGAAATATTCTCTGGTCATCACGACGGACCCCTCATCCCGGACCCCGGGAATCATCCGTTCGTCGATCTCCTGTATATTCCACGCTCCGAGCCTCGAGCCCCGGAGTATCTGCCACGAGAAATGCGCGCCTCCCCGATACTGGGGCAAACGAATGACCATCATATCGAACAGGCGATGCTGAAAAACGGCCACCGTTTCACGCGAAAAGGTATACGTCTCTCCAAAACCGATTCCCGTCGCGCCCCGCGTCCCGAGCGAAAGAAAATCATCGCATCCGTTGATGTCTTCGACGACGTGGAAGGGAAGGCCACGCGACTCCAGCCAGTCACCGAAGCGTCCCGGCGAGTCCCCGGGAAACGGGGCGACGATTTCCGCGGAATGACGCGGAGCCGCAAAAACGGTTGCCGAATACCCGCGCGCCCTCGCGCGCTCGACACACCGAAGCAGGAGATTTCCTCCGCCGAAAAAAACAAGGGTTTCGCACTCCCGCGACATCGGGATACACCTCAATTCTCGCAGGACATTCGTTCGCAAAAAACGATGAGACGCCTGTATTCTTGTGTGGTCCCCCGTGCGGCGTCAAGTTTATTATAATATGTTCCGTCATTGAATATACTATAAAATGTAGTGAATTTAGGTATGTTTCTTAACTCGGCACATCCATCAGTATTATCATTTGGTTTTGACGAAAAGAAATCTCTATGGGTACGAAACATCTCGATGGTAGTCTCCGGATATCTGAAAAACAAAGGATATTCGTCATCCACGGTTTTTAAAATAAAACGTTTCTCATCCAGTTCAAACATCGGGAGGTCGACGGGATGAACGTTCCAGACGCCTTCGGAATCAAGAAAGGCCACGGAAAACGATACTCCGCACTCGATTGCGACCTTTATCGCATCGACGTCGGTACACCCATCGGAGTCCCATAACACCCTATTTACATAATTATTTATAATCCACTCGTGCTTTTTATATCTATATTTACTCATGAACATTACGGCAGAATCATATTTCGTAAAGCTACAAAACATATTCTCTATGTTTGTATAACAAAACATCGTCGTGTTGCACATCGGAGGTTCTCCGAAAATATGAGGGTAATGCGCCGTCCCCGAAAAAGCCCAGAACAGGGCGTCATGCGCGACCAGATGCGGAAGCCGGTATGTCTCGACATGCATCGGCCTGTTCGTCGGAATCGACGGATCGGGGATCATCACCGTGCGAAGAGAGCCTCCTGCCAGAACCATCTCGACTATCGTCCTGTCATCCTGGATAAACGTCGCTGCAACCTCCTTGAAAAAAGGGGAGAGGTTCCCCTCTCCCCTTCGTGGAAACGCAACTACCGGAGCAACTGGAGCACGGCCTGGGGCAGCTGGTTCGCCTGCCCGAGCATCGAGTTGCCCGCCTGCATGAGGATATTGAGTTTGGTGAAATTCATCATTTCCTTCGCCATGTCGAGGTCGCGGATCCGGCTCTCGGCAGCGGACAGGTTCTGGCTGGCGACGGTGAGGTTGTTGATCGTGTGGTCCAGCCGGTTCTGGTACGCGCCGAGGCTCGCCCGCTGCGACGAGACCCTGTTGATGGCGTTGTCGATGACCGTGATCGACCGGGCGGCCGACACCCTGTCGGTCAGCAGGACGCTCTGAAGCCCAAGCGCCCGGCTCCCCATGGCCCCGATGTCGATCCCCATGTCCTCGCCCTCGTTGGCGCCGATCTGGAAGACCGTCGTGTTGTCGGCAAGGTGGACGTACGTCTCGTAGGTCGACGTCTTTTCGGCGTACGTAAAGCGCTTGAGCCCTTCGTTCCACGTAACGTCGATATCCGCCATCGGATCGAACGATACGTCGACGTTCGAGTGAATCACGCCGATAAGCTCGTTACCCGTGATCTTTTCGTTGATGACCTTGCTCGACCCGGTATGGGCGTCGTAGATATTGACCGTGAACTCGTTTTCCTTGGCGTTGCGGATGTTCGCGAGGCTGAACGCCTTGATGAGATCCTCGTCGCCGATGAAGTTGAGCTCCCCGGCCTTTCCGGAGATCGCTGTGCGGATGACGAACGTTCCTTCGACGGATTCGTCCGTGTCGTCGACCCCGGCTCCGCGCTCGACGTACGACACGAGCTCCTGGACATTGGTGCCGACATACTTCGCCTGTCCGAGATCGGTTCCGATCGCCGACACGAGCTTCTGACGCACCTGTTCGAGCGTATCCGTCCCGTAGAGCGTTATCGACGCCTTCGATCCGTCGCCCTGGACGATGCTGATCGTCTGGGGATCGGTCAGCATGAAATTGCCGTTCGCGTCCCAGAATTTGTCCAGATCGCGGAGCGCGACGTCATTGTACGCGCGCTCGCCGACAAAGGCGGCGTGGAAGGTGGCGGCGTTCGGGTTCGGCAGGGCGTCCGGGTCGCTGCCGAGCGTCACCTGGATCTGGCTGTCGTACAGCGTTCCGTTCGCGCTGTTGACGTAGAACTGCCGGAAGGTGACGACCTCGCTTCCCGTGAAGGCATCTCCCCTGAAGTTGAACTGCTGGTTGACGCTTCCGTTCCACCCGAGCTGCCAGTCGGTCGTGTTGACCGAAAGCCGGATGTTCCACTGCGTGGGAGACGAGCCATTAGTCACGTGAGAAGCAACAGCCGACGAACCCGCCTTGAGACCGAACACGAACTTGTCGCCCTTCTGCATCGCGACAAGCCCTGCCGTAGCCAAACCAAAAGCGGATCCCCGGAACGTAAGAGTACCTATCGTGAAAGTATCACCAAGAAAGGCCGATGTAGCACCTGCATGGGCATTGAGGACGAGGTTCTCGAGGACGTATTGTCCCGTTCCGCCGGTCCGCGTGATCTCGTAGCTCTGCACCCGGAGGGATACGGACCCGGCGGCGGTATCGACGCCCGTCACTTCGAAAAGAAGCGAAGCGTTCTGTCCGATAGCAGTG
>CALFXN010000244.1 GCA_937957815.1 uncultured Synergistales bacterium | reverse complement strand
GGAATCTTCCGCCAGATCGAAACGTCCTCGGCCGCTAGTCGGGTCAGATCGTCCATGTCGTCGCCCCGGATCACGAGCTGGAGGGCCTTGCCCCGGACGCCGCCGCGCATGCCGCTCGTCGTGTAGCCGATTTTCGAGTCCGGAAGGTTCGCCATTGCCGGACGGATCGCGTCCGCCATCGCGAACGTGCTCGGCCTGTTCGGATCGTCGTCCAGATAGACGCGAACGGTCGCTCTGTTGACGCCGGTTCCGGAACCGTATCCGCCGATGATCGCGTCGACGCCCCTGACGTACGGCTTCTTCGAAAGGTATCGTTCGATGCCGCGCACGATCCCGTCGGTGAGTGCGAGCGATGCGGATGACGATGTCTCGATCGAGATCGAAAGGCGTCCCTCGTCCGCCATCGGGAAGAACTGGAATCCGATTCGGGAGATCAGGGAGAGACACCCTGCGAAAAGAAGCGCGAAGACGAAGATCGTCAGGAAAACGTGGCGGACGGTTTTTTCGACGAGCCAGTGGTGGATGACTTCGAATCCCTCGTAGAACCACTGCCACCAGCCCGTGAGCATTCGGGCCGTCAGGCCGGGCGTCGTCGAGCCCTTCATGCGGGCCGCCATCATCGGAGTCAGCGTGAGCGCGACCCAGAGCGAGAAGAGCGTCGAGAAGACCACCGTCATCGCGAACGGGTTGAAAAGCTGACCGACGCGCCCGCCCGCGAACGCGATCGGAATGAAGACGCCGAGGTTCGTGGCGGTCGACGAGAGGATCGCGATGGCGATCTCCTTCGTCCCGATCCGGGCCGACTCTTCGGGAGAATGTCCCAGATCCTCGTAGCGGGCGATGTTTTCGATGATCAGGATCGAGTTGTTCACGAGAACGCCCGTCGAGATCGCGAGCCCGAGCGTCGTCATCATATTCATCGTGTACCCCGCGACGTACATCGGTATGAACGTCGCGATGACGCCGACCGGCATGGCGACCGAGATCAGGATCGTCGACGAGAGCTTCCGGAGGAAGAGGTAGAGAACGATGCCCGTGAGGACCGTGCCGACGATCATGTCCCTGATGACGTTGTCCACGGCCTGTCCGACGTAGTCGCCGTCGTCGTAGGGGATGAAGGCCGTGAACCCGGGCGGGAGCGTCGGAAGGATCTCCTCGAGAACGCGCCTGGCCTCGCGGCTCGCACGCACCACGTTCCCGTCGGGGACGGGGGTGAGCTGGACGATGAACGAATCGCGGCCATTGTAGCGGGCGAGGCGGCGGACCTCCGCGAACGAATCCCGTACGCGGCCGACATCCGCGATGCGCGCGGACGCGCCCCCCTTGAGCGGAATCCGGATGTCGGAAAGGAGGTCCGACTGTTCCGGAGCGCCGGTCATCCGAAAAAACGTCTCCTTTTCGCCGAGCGCGATGCGTCCCGACGGAGCCGCGACGTTGCCCTCCTTTATGGCGTTCGATACCTGGGAGAGCGTTACGCCGAGGCTCGCCATCGAAAGCGGGTCGAGGTCGACGTGGATTTCCCGCTGGACTCCGCCGTAGAGCGAAACGTCGGCGACGTCCGCGATCTGCGAGAGGCGGTTCTGGACGCGGTCTTCGAGAATCTCGTAGGCCTGCTGCGGTGGGAGCGTCGATGTGAAGACGATCGAGAGGAACGAACGGGCGTTGATGTCGAACTTCCGGACGATGGAGTCCTCGGCGTCGTCGGGAAGCCTGACGGTCCGTACCTTGTTCGAGACGTCGAGCGCCGCGTCGGCGAGGAGGATATCGCTGTTGAACTCGACGCTCACGTACGAAAGGCCCTCGAGCGACGTGCTTTCGATCTTGCGGACGCCGGGGATCTGAGCGATTCCGTCCTCGATCGGCTTCGTGATCAGCGTCTCGACGTCGAGGGGCGTCGCACCCTCGTATTCGGTCATGACGGTGACGAACGGGAGCTCCATCTTCGGCATGAGCGACACCCCCATGCCG
>CALFXN010000243.1 GCA_937957815.1 uncultured Synergistales bacterium | reverse complement strand
CCTGCAGAGCGTCGAAAAGCGTCCGATGGGGATCAGATGGTCCGTCATGTTCGTCGCCTCCCTGATTTCGTGCGATGGATCGAGAATAGACCTTCCCGCGGGGGGAGAGTCAAGAAAGGATTTTCGTCGTCCCGCTTCCGCGATAGAGAGAATACCGCCCGTCGGGCATTGGGTACAATACCGGAGGTGAGAGAGATTTTTCCGGTGTGAAGGAGGGACAGAGATGGAAACGACGCTCTACCTCGTACGTCACGGACGGCCGGAGCTTCCGGACGGCGAGATGCGTTTCGTCGGAAGCACGGATCTTCCCCTTTCGCGTGAAGGCAGGGAGCAGGCCGCCGCCCTCAGGACGGCATTCATGCCGATTCCTCTCGTTCGCGTCTGCCACAGCGGGATGTTGCGCGCATCCGAGACGGCCGCCGTCATAGCCGATGGCCGGGACATCCTGCGGACCGAAGTCCCGGAGCTCCGGGAGCTTTCGTTCGGGGAGTGGGAGATGCGCACGCTTGCGGACGTAGCGGCGCGGGATCCTCGGGAGTTTGCAGCCCGGGAACGGAACTTCGCGCGTTTCGCCCCTCCGGGCGGAGAGAGTTTCCCGGATGCGCAGCGTCGCGCGATGCCCGCGTTCCGCGCCCTCTCCGGCGAAGAGGGATCCATTCTCGTGGTGGCGCATGCCGGGATCTTCAAGACGATCCTCTTCTCGATTCTCGGGATGCCGTGGGAGAATCTTTTTTCCGTGATGCAGGATTATTGCGGCGTTCACGTGATCGAGCGCACCGGCGAGTATCTGACCGTGAGGCGCGTGAATTGGACGCCGCATCTGTGAGATCGCTTGACAGCCGTTCCCCCGGGGCATAGTATCGTGTTCGGAGCGCTTTGGCGCTTCTTCCGCCGAATGTTCGGGAAGTCCGGTGAAAATCCGGCGCGGACCCGCCACTGTAAGCCTGACGAAACCGTCGCACCACCGGAGTCTCGGCTCCGGGAAGGGATGGTGGAGGATGAAGGCGAGCCAGGAGACCGGTTCGGCGAAAAACGGGATGACTCGCGAGGAATCGAGGCCGCCTTCGTTATGCATTGTTTTGGTGAAAGTGCGCGTTCATCGAGAGGGGCCGTTCCGGAGAGAACGGTCCTTTTTTGTCTCCCGAGTCGTTCCGTGGCATCCGGAACGGATCCGGAAAAGGCGTACGCCTTTTATCACGCTACGGGAGGGAAAAGGATGAAGAGGAAGATGTTTGCAGCTGCGTTGTGTCTGTGTCTGTTGTTCGCGTCGGCTTTCGCCGCGGTCGCGGCGGAAAAGGGCAGGGCGAAAGCGAAAGAGGGCATTCTTCTCGTCGCCTTCGGAACGTCGGAACCCGATGCGCGCGGGGCGATCGCGAAGATCGTCGACGGCGTGAAAAAAGCGTTTCCCGAGGCTGATGTCCGCCTCTCGTTCACGTCGAACATCATCCGCCGCAAGGTGCTGAAGGAGGAAGGGATCGCTTTCGATTCCCCGCTGATCGCGCTCGCGAAAATGCAGGACGAGGGGGTTTCTTCGGTGACGGTCCAGTCGCTGCACATTATTCCGGGAGAGGAGTACAACCAGCTGGCTTCGGTCGTGCGTTCCCTGAGGGGTATCGAGGGAAAGTACGCCTTTTCGTCGCTGAATCTCGGCGCGCCGCTTCTCGAAACCCATGAGGACTACGAAAAGACCGTGGCGCTGTTGAAAAAGGAGTACGGCGAACTTGCCGGAAACGGAGGCGCCGTGGTCTTCATGGGGCATGGCACGCATCATTCCGCCAATGCCGCCTACGCGCAGATGCAGCTCATGTTCGACGATGCGGCCCTTCCGTTCGTGATCGGCACCGTCGAGGGGTACCCCGATCTCGACACGGTGAAGCGGCGGTTGGCTTCCATGAAACCGTCGAAGGTGACGCTCGTGCCGTTCATGGTCGTCGCCGGAGACCATGCGAAAAACGACATGTCCGCAAAGGACGATCCCGAGTCGTGGCTTTCCGTTCTCTCGAAGGAGGGGTATTCCGTGAACGCGCTTCTGAAAGGCCTCGGCGATGCCGCTGGGCTTACGGAGCTTTTCGTCGGGCACATCAGGGAGGCCGCGCGAAAATAGTGGGTCCGGAGAGGCGCGGGAGCGGAACCGTTTCTCCGATCGTTCTGTTCGCGGGGCTGTTTCTCCTTCTCGGAGGGACGGCCCTGTGGCGTCTTCTCGCGGGAGAGATGCCCGTCCCTTTCGGCGCCGTTCTCGGAATTCTCTCCGGCGACGTTTCGGGGGCGTCTCCGCAGGAGATCGCCGTCGTGCGTCTCGTGCGGCTTCCGCGTCTCTTCGCCGCATTCGGGGCCGGGGCATCCCTCGCGGTGTCGGGGGTCGTGCTGCAGGGACTCCTCGGCAATCCGCTCGCCGAACCGTACACGCTCGGCGTCGCCGCCGGGGCGGCGCTGGGGGCTTCCGTCGGAATCCATCTGGGAGGCGTCTGGCTCCCGGGTGCGGCCTTTGCGGGAGCGCTCGGAGCCCTCGCGCTTTCGATATCGCTCTCGCGGCGTTCCGGAGGCGGTTCTCCGGCCCATATGGTTCTCGCCGGCATCGTCGTCAGCTCGTTTCTCTCCGCGGCCGTCACGCTGCTGAAATCCCTTGCGGACGAGAAACTTTCGTCAATCGTCTTCTGGCTCATGGGCGGTTTTTCGGGTGCGACGCCCGAAGGTGCGTTGTGCGTCTGCGTTTCATCGGCGGTTCTCCTTGCCGCGGCCCTCTGGTGGGCCCGCGATCTCGACGCGATGTCCCTCGGCGAACGGCGCGGCACGTACCTTGGCGTCGACGAACGCAACGTCCGCGGGTGTCTGCTCGCGCTCGCCTCTCTCGCCACGGCCCTGGCCGTCTCGTTCCACGGCATCATCGGCTTCGTCGGGCTCATCGGTCCCCATTTGCTCCGAATGCTCCTCGGTCCGTCCCACAGGAAGCTCCTCGCCGCGTCGTTTCTCGGCGGCGCGCTGCTCCTTTCCGTCGCGGACGGCGCCGCGCGCGCGATGAACGAACTGCCGGTCGGCGTCATCACGTCGTTCATCGGAGGGCCGGTCTTCTGCTGGATCCTCGTCCGGGAGCGAGCGGGACGGACATGACCGGCGTCGTCGTTTCCGAGCTTCACGCCGCCTACGGATCCCGCGTCGTCCTGCGGGACATCTGCGGCGTTTTCCCCGCGGGGGCCGTGACGTTCGTTCTCGGTCCCAACGGCAGCGGAAAGAGCACGCTTCTGCGGGTCCTCGGAGGCGGTATGCCGTTTTCCGGAAGCGTTCGGGTCGGCGAAACGGAGCTTTCGTCCCTTCCGGCGCGCCGGAGAGGGCGTCTCGTCGGCGTCGTGACCCAGTCGCCGACGGTGTCGTTTCCGTTCACCGTCCGGGAGGTCGTCGAGATGGGGCGACTTCCCCACCGCCGCTTTCTGCGCGGCATGAGCGACGGCGACGGTGCCGCGGTGCGATGCGCGATCGACGCGATGGAGCTCGGGGATCTCCTGTCGCGGAGAGTCCCGGCCCTTTCGGGAGGAGAGCGCCAGCGCGCCGTGATCGCCCAGGTGATCGCGCAGGATACGGAAGTCATTCTTCTCGACGAACCGTCGTCCGCACTCGATCCGCGCCACACGCTCCGCCTCTTCCGGTTTCTCGGGGCGGCTGCGGCTGCGGGACGGACGGTCGTCGCGGCGGTTCACGACATCAATCTCGCGGCGGAATTCGGGGATCGCGTGTGGATTCTGAAAGACGGGGCCCTCGTGGCATCGGGAACCGTCGAAGGGACACTTACGAAGGATATCCTCTCGGAGGTCTACGACGTTCCGTTCGAGTCCGTCGGGAGGGGAAGGGGGAAAAATATATGGCGCGCCGTCTGATCGCGGTTCTGGCGCTGTCGGTTGCGTGTGCGTTCGCGCCCCTCGGGGAGATCGAGGCGGCGAACCGGATCGTGTCGCTCTATGCGGGACACAGCGAAAACATCCTCGCCCTCGGATTCGGAAAGAATCTCGTCGCCGTATCGGAGGGGGACGACGAGGCGCTTTTCCCGGGAATCGTGCGTCTGCCGCGCAGGGCCGACGCGGAACGAATCCTCTCGCTTGTGCCGGATCTCGTGCTGCTTCGGCCCGTGGCCGACGGGCTGAGCGAAGGAACGGTCGCGACGCTCGAACGGAGCGGCGTTTCCGTCGTCCTACTTCCGGCCCCGACGTGGGATACGATGGAGACCTATCTGCGCAAACTTGGGGAACTGCTCGGCGCGATGGAGGCGGAACGCTCGTGGCGCGACTCGGTGAAGGAACTTGCTTCCCCGGTTCCGTCCGGGAATCGGCGTCCGGCGGTCTTTCTCGAGAGCTCCTCGAAGGGACTCAAGACATGTTCCCCGACGTCCTGGGCGGCCCACATGATCGAACTCGCCGGCGGCAGAAACGCCGCTGCGGACGCCCGGCCGCTCCGCGCGGACAGCCCGCTCGCCTCGTGGGGGGAGGAACGCCTTCTCGCCCTTGCGGCCGAAGGGCTCGACGTGTACCTTGTACAGGTGGGCGCAATGAACCCCGTGAACGAGGAAGAGGTCCGCTCGCGGCCGTGGGTCTCGGCCCTCGGGAACGCGCGGATCGCCGTGATCGGCGAAGAGGAGATCAGCCGTCCGTCCCTGTTGCGCCTGCGGAGCGGCGTCGCACGGCTGCGTTCCCTGTTTTTCCCGAAGGAGGGCGATCGGCGGTGATTTTCTACGGTGTCGGGCTCGGTCCCGGCGATCCGGAGCTCGTAACCCCGAAGGCGCTGCGCATCCTCGCTGAAGCGGATGCGGTTTTCGTCCCGGAATCCGGAAGGGAGAGCGTCGCCGGGGGGATTCTCGCGCATCATTCCGTGCGGGATGTCATTCCGCTGACCTTCCCGATGATCCGGGACGAGGCGCGGCGAAACGCCGCGATCCGCCGGGAACTCGACCGGGTCCGCCCGCTCTGGGAACGTGCCGCAACGCTCGCGATGCCCGTGATCGGCGACGCGGCGCTCTACGCGACGGCCGCGTATCTCTACGACGTCCTTCGCGAAGAAGTTCCGGACATCGAGCTGGAGCTCGTTCCCGGCGTATCCGCCCATTCGCTTGCGTCGTGTCGGGCGCGGCGTTTTCTGGCGCTCGGTCCCGAATCGCTCGCGGTGGTTTCCGGAACGGCGCCGCTTTCGTCCGTTCGCGAACTTCTGAGGAACGCGGATGCAGCGGTGATCTACAAGCCTTCCGCTCTCGGGGAGGGGCTTCGCGAGGTCGTGATCTCCACCGGACCATGGGCGACCGTGCTTCGCGTGGACCGGGCGGGACTTGCGGACGAGAAAATAACCGAGGGAAACGCCGCGCTCGAGCCTTCCGGCGAGTATCTGGGCGTCGTGCAGCTTCTCAGGCGGCGCTAGGCGGCCTCTCCGGCTGAAGGGACGCAGGCGGGATGATTTCCCTGAACTGGGCCGAACTCGCAAAGGGAGAGCTTGTTCTCGTCGCGGGCGTGACGGGCGGCCTTCTGCTCGGCAACGTGATTCTCCGGTTCTCCCTGCCCGAAAAGGCGGTCTCCCTTCTCGTCCCGCCCTTCTGCCGGAAGCGCCTTCCCGCGCCGGTGCTCTTCGCGCTCGGCGCAAGCCTCGGGTCGTCCCGGGCCGGGTGCGCGATCGTCGCCGAAGCCTACCGGGACGGTTCGCTGACGCGGGGCGAGACGCTTTTCGGAACGCTGCTCCAGTCTTTTCCCGGGTACATCAAACGGTGGATCGTCTCTCTGTCCGTCGCTGTCGGACTTGCCGGAAGCGCGGGCGGAATCTACGCGACCGTCGTCTTCCTCCGGAGCCTGTGCCGCTTTCTGCTCTTCCTCGCGCTGCTTGTCCGCCGCGAGAGGAGTTCCGAGCCGTTGCGGCGCCAGGAGGGACAACGCGGCACGTTTTCCCTCGCCGGAACGCTCGCGAGGACGCTGCCGGCGGCCTGCTTCTTCTACGCGCTCGGCTTCGCGCTCTCCCCCTCGCTCCAGGCGTTCCTCCGCGAACAGTGCATCAGGCTTCCGCTGCTGCCTCCGTCGGGATGGGCCGTCGCGGGAGCGTCCTTCGCCCACGCGAACGCCGCTCTCGGCGTCGCCGGCGGCGCCATGGGGGCCGGAACGCTCTCGACGGCGCAAGCCGTGCTCGCGCTGCTGACGGGCAACATGCTGGCGGTTCTCTCGCGCGTCCTCCGGCAGGACATCGCCTTCTGGATCGGCATTTTCCCGGGGGAGATGGTTCGTTCCCTCTTTCTCTGGAATCTCGTCACGCTCGTGGCCTTCATGGCCGGGACGGTCGCTCTCGCGGCAGTCCCGGTCCTTCTCGGGTACTGATCCTCAGCGTTCCCGAAGCATCCGGGCGATCCCGACGGCGGCGTAGGTGATGATGAGGTCGGCCCCAGCGCGCCGGAGCGACAGGTGCGCCTCGAGCATTCCCCTCTTTTCGTCGAGCGCCCCGGCGGCGACGGCGTGCCGGAGCATCATGTACTCGCCGCTCACGAGGTAGCACGCGATCGGCAGCAGCGTCGCCTCCCGGAGACGGGCGATGACGTCCATGTAGAGCAGCGACGGCTTCACCATGAGAATGTCCGCCCCCTCGTCCTCGTCGGCGAGCGATTCCCGGAGCGCCTCTCTCGCGTTCGTCGACGGGAGCTGGTATCCCCGGCGGTCTCCGTGCGACGGGGCGCTCCCCGCGGCGTCCCGGAACGGACCGTAGAACGCGGAGGCGAACTTCGTGCTGTAGCTCATGATCGGGGTGGAGACATGCCCTTCGGAATCGAGCGCGCTCCTGATGGCCGCGACCTGCCCGTCCATCATGGCCGACGGCGCGACCATGTCCGCCCCGGCGCGGACGTGGCTCACGGCGATCCGGCCGAGCGCGGCGGCCGTGGAGTCGTTGTCCACGCATCCGTCCGCGTCGAGGAAGCCGCAGTGTCCGTGGCTCGTGTATTCGCACATGCAGACGTCCCCCGTCAGAAGGACTTCCCGCCCGTACCTCCCCTTCAGGAAGGAGAAGGCCCGCTGTACGGGCTGATCCTCCCGCCAGGCCGTCGTCCCTCCGGGGTCCTTGTCGGCCGGATCGGGAAGGCCGAACAGCATGAAGGACCGCACTCCGGCATCGAGCGCGGGGTCAACGATCTCCGGGAGCCTGTCGACGCTGCAATGGTCGACGTTCGCGAGCGACGGGACCGGATCGCGTCGTCCCCGGCCCGTGACGACGAACAGCGGAAGGATCAGCTGACGCGCCTCGAGCGTGACCTCCCGGACGCTTTCGGCGAGTATCCTGTTCTCGCGGAGGCGGCGCAGGCGCGCCGCAGGGGCGAATTCCGAACCGATTTTCATCGAATGTCCTCCTTGTTTCGTGCGATTCTCAGAAGCGTTCTCAGAAGTCCGTCCGTCGACGGTTCATCCATGACGGATGTCTTCCGGCCGAACAGGCGCTCGACGGCGCGTCCGCAGGTCTCCCCCCACGCGACCGGAACGGCACCCGGCGGGAAATCCAGGCCGAGCGTCACCCAGGCGTCAGCGAACGCCGCGCTTCCGAAGGCCACGGCATCCGGCGGACGGTCCGCCCACAGATCCCGGAGGGATTCCGATCCGGGCGGAAGGGACGGGGTCATGCTATAGGCGCTCAGGTCCACGACATCGGCGCCCCGCTCCCTCGCGGCGTCGCAGGGCAGCGGGGACCCGGCCTCGTTGCGGGAGAAGACGACCCGTTCTCCCCTTGTGACGACGCGTGAGAGGAGGCGCGCGAGGGCTTCCGACGTCGCCGGGTCCGCGACTTCGTCGGCCCGGATTCCGATCCGGAGCAGCGAGTCGCGCGTCCCTTCGCCGATGACCGCGATTCGGGCGCGGATCCGGCGCAGGTCCGTCGCCCGGGGCAGGCACGCGGCGCCCCTGGGGCTCGTGAGAATGATCCAGTCGGCCGAGGCGAGCGTCTCCCCGTCGCCGTCGCGACGGATCTCCTCGAGACGCAACAGCGGAAGGCTGTACGCGTCCGCTCCGTGTTCCTCGAGCGTCCGTGCGGTCGTCCAGCTCTCGGGGAAGGGGCGGACCACCGCGACCTGCAGATCCGCGAGGGCGCCGCGCGCTCCTTCGAGCCGCATCCCGGCCGTTCCCCCGGCGGCGGCGACGGAAGGGCTCCGAAGAACGCCGGGGTCCTCCCCGAGAACGAAGTCGCGACGGGAGGCCTTTCCCCACCCGCCCCACGTCACGGCCGCGCACGGGGCATCGTCGGCCATGCCACCCTCCCGAAGCAGGGAGGCGACCTGCCGCCACGACGAAGCCCCCATGTAGACGACCTTCGTCCCCCCGATCGCACCGAGCGGACGCCAGAGATCCGGGTCTGCTCCGTCTTCGCAGCCCTTGTGTCCCGTCGCGAGCGTGACGGAGTCGGCGACGCCCGTGTGCGTCG
>CALFXN010000242.1 GCA_937957815.1 uncultured Synergistales bacterium | reverse complement strand
GGATTTTCTTGGCGTCTTCCAGCGTTGTTCCTTCGGAAGCGGTAATGAGATTTTCCGCCGTCATGACGTTCCGGATCTTCTGGCCGTAGTTCGTGACGAATCGGAGGTCACGATTCGTAATGATGCCGACGAGCTTCTTTGTTTCGTCGACAATCGGTACTCCCGATATGTGATAGTGAGCCATCAGATCGACCGCGCTCTGCACGGGGTCGTCGGGGTGAAGAAAAAACGGATCGACGATGACGCCGGATTCTGATCTCTTGACTTTGTCGATCTCTCCGGCCTGTTGCGAAATCTGCATGTTCCTGTGGATAATGCCGATCCCGCCCTCGCGCGCGATCGCGATGGCGAGACGGGCTTCGGTAACGGTATCCATCGCTGCGCTACAGATCGGAACCGACATGGAAATATCCGGCGTCAGTCTCGATGCGATCGACACCTTGGCCGGAATAACGTCACTCCATGCAGGCTCGAGGAGAACGTCGTCAAATGTGAATCCTTCGTACGAAACGAATCTGTCAATCATCAACTATCTTCCTTCCCGGAATATATCCTTGCGTCCTCCCGGATCCGTATGGACGTATCGATACTCTTCCACCAGCGTATAAAAAGAGTGGCGAACATTCTACGATACTTTCAGGATATCATCAAGATCATTCCGAGAGGATGCCGGCAAAGCCCGGCATCCTCTCTACTGTCGCCACAGCGGAACATTCCATGCATTTCCCGGTCCCGACGGCTCCGATTCCTTCGCCGGACTTTATCTTGATGTTGACGTTCCGAACGTCAGCATCTTCCGAAAGACACAGGGACAGATTCCCGCGAATCGAATCGAGGTATGGGGCAAGGCGCGGATATTGTGCGGAAAGGACGATATCCACCCATTTGATGATCCATCCCCGATTCCGAATACGAACGACGGCGTCTCTCAGAATCAGCATACTGTCGGCTCCTTTGAATGCCGGATCCGAAGCGGGATACAACAATCCGATGTCGGGCTCACCCGCGGCCCCGAGCAGCGCGTCGGCGACTGTATGCGCGACGATGTCCGCGTCTGAATGTCCATCGAGACCGAGCGGAGAAGGAATGGTTACTCCTCCGAGGATCAGCTTTCTTCCGGGTTTCAGGGGATGGACGTCAAACCCGGTTCCCGTCCTGTATCCGTTTTTCTCGACAAGTTTTCGCGCCAGAACGAGATCCTCGGGAAACGTAATTTTGATATTTCCCCGTTCGCCCGGAACGAGAGAAACGGGATTGCGCCGCGATGTCCAGGCTTCCGCTTCGTCCTTACCGGAAAAACCGTATGATTCTATGGCTTCGGCAAGTCTCTTTCTTCCGAATCCCTGAGGAGTCTGCGCCGCATAAAGACACTCCCTGTCGATTGATTGCAGGGAACTGTCTTCATATCGCTTGAGCGCGTCCGTGACACGGCAAACAGGAATCGCCCCGTTCGTTTCGGAGGCTTTCTCCGCGATTGAGACGAAGAGGTCTTTCGAAGCAAACGGCCGCGCGGCGTCATGAATGAGGACGATATCGGAAGAGCAGGCTGAAATGCCGTTAAGGACCGATTCCGCCCTTTCTTTGCCCCCCGGAACGATATTCAGGGACATGCTGTTTTCGATATCGTTTGCGAATTTGTTCTCCTCTCCGTCAGGGACGACGAGAACACACTCTCGGACGATGCCGGCAAGGTGAAGCAGACTCGCGGTTCGGACGCTCCACTGCCACATCGGAAGTGCTCCGATCCGTTCGAGCTGTTTTTGGATTCCGCCCATACGTTCGCCTCTTCCTGCGGCAACGACTACGAGGGAGCATGATTTCATGCTCGGACTTCCCTTCTGATTCTGCCGAATACCATTCTTCCGGCGGAGGTCTGGAGCATAGACGTCACCACAACTTCGACACGGCGACCGATATGATTTTCTCCGTCTTCGATGACGAGCATCGTTCCGTCATCGAGATATCCGACACCCTGATGGGGTTCTTTTCCTTCGCGGATCACGTCGATGACGATGGATTCACCCGGAAGAAGCATCGGCTTCAGCGCGTTGGCGAGGTCGTTGACGTTGAGGACGCGTATGCCCTGAATCTGCGCGAGTTTGTTCAGGTTGTAGTCGGTTGTCAGGATCTGAGCCTTGAGCTTCTGTGCCATCGCTATCAGTCCGCTGTCCACCGACTCGACGCGAAGATGCTTCAGGGAAAACTCCGCGATCTCGACATGTATCCCGGGGATTTTCTGAAGCTCGTTGACGACATCGAGCCCCCGTCTCCCGCGTGTTCTTCTGGCCGGGTCGGTGGAATCCGCGACAGCCTGCAATTCGAGAAGAACGAAACGTGGGAGCACGAGACTGCCTTCGAGGAACCCTGTCTTTGCCACGTCGAGAATGCGACCGTCGATTATGACGCTCGTGTCGAGAATTTTTGCGTCTTTGCAGGACATCGCCTCTTCATCGGCGATCTCGCCGGAAGTCGTGTCAAGTTCGGATGTCGTTCCCCCTCGTTTCAGAACGCGTTCCTTGAGCCCGATAATGGGGGCAAAAACTCCTTTGATGTCGCTTTGGCGTTTAAGAACGATTCGTGCCCCGACATATGCAAGAATGATATTCAGGAAAACGGCGATATAGCTGCCGAACGGAAGGTTCGAAAACGGCAGAGCGATCAGATTCGCGATCAGAAGTCCGACGATCATTCCAAGCGTTGCGGACGTAATATCCTGCCATTTGAAGCTTCTCAGGTGATTTTCGAATACAACCCCGAGCGAGGCGAGAAAACGCGTAAAAAGAGGAGCGAGCATAAAACCGGTTCCTCCGAAGAGGAGAATGCAACATAATGAAAAAAAGACTTGCTTCGGAACCCATGACGGAATTGAATTCCTCGCCCAGAGAACCCACTCGTAGGGAATCTCGGGAATAACGATCTGGGCGATTTGAAATCCTGCCATGCCTCCGAGAAGTGCGAGAAAGCCGGAAAACAGCATACGAATAACAGGCCCGAAACCTTCTGACATCGTTTCACCTCTTTTCGTGCTTATTTCCTTTCCGAATCTCGACTCGCGCATCCAAAGCCGCATGAAGCGTAACCCGATCGGCGAACTCGATGCTTCCGCCGATCGGAAGACCGCATGCGAGCTTCGTGATGCGGACATCGAACCCCTCGAGCGCGGATAAAATAGCGTGATATGTCAGTTCACCCTCGATTCGTGGATTTGTGGCGACAATCACCTCCCCGACGTCCAGTTCCTCGAGGTGCCTTTTCAGAAAGCGCAGAGCTTTTTCGGAAAGATCGTCTCCCGTCAAGGGAGAAACACGTTCTCCCAAAACATGGTAGACTCCGTTGAAGACGCCCGTCCCTTCGATGTTGACAAGGTCTTCGACCGTCTCGACGACAAGAATCGACGTGCGGTCACGCAACGGATCCGAACAAATCGCGCACGGATCCATATCCGTTATGGTACCACAGAGAGAACAGGGATGAATATTCCGTTTTGCATCGTTCAAGGCGTCAATAAAAGAGCGGACGAAGGATTCGTTCTGCTGAATGAAAAAAAACGCCATCCTTCGAGCGCTTTTTTCCCCGATTCCGGGAAGTTTTTTCAGAAGAACGACGAGACGATCGAAAGCACCCGGGGTCATCTATTCAGTGAAATCCCTTCTACATTATTCCCAGCGAAGCGAGTCCGCCGGTCGCGCTGTTCATCTTCTCCTGGGCAAGATCGCGACTCTTGCGGATGGCATCGGTTACCGCCGCGAGAACGAGATCTTCGAGCATTTCAACATCATCGGGATTGACGACCTCTTTCTCTATGGACAGGGAAAGAACGTCGCCCTGGCCGTTCGCCGTTACTGTGACCATCCCTCCGCCAGCCTGCCCGGTCACCATTTCCTTTGAAAGCGCTTCCTGCACCTGTGCCATTCTGGACTGCATCTGCTGAGCCTGTTTCATAATCTTGTCGAGCTTCATAAATATCCTCCTTAATCATAGAAAAGAGTGGGTATAATCGATCAGCTAATGATGATACGCCGTTCCCGCCAGGATTGAAAACGCCCGATAGAGCTGTTCCATGAGGAAAAGAACGCACATATCGTGCGGGAACGTCATTTGCGACAACGCTACGCTTTGCGTCGCCCGGTCGCGGATGCGCTCAGAGACGCCAAAAGGTCCTCCGACGATAAACACAAGCCTGCCCGGGCAGGAAGCGATTTCGCCCTGAAGCCATCCGGCGAATTCGGTACTTTTGAAATGCCTTCCCCGTTCGTCGAGAAGAACGCACCGATCCCGGTCGCGTATGGCCTTCTCCAGCAAAAGACATTCCTTGTCAAGCACGATTTCCTTCCGGGACTCTCCCCGAATTTCCGGGACGTACTCCCACGACGTTTTATGAGCCGGAGTCATTCTGGCGACGTATGACCGTATAGCCCGTTCGAGAAACGGTTCGCGCACCTTTCCCACCGAGAGAACGAGGACTTTCATTATAATACGGCGTGTGCTTTCTTTTTCGAGGAGAGTCGTTTTATCGAAAAGCGTTCCTGCCGTTCCCGTTCGGAGAGAATCGCCCGAATGCGCGTTTCGTCGCGGGCAAGTTCAGGCAGGAGGACGTATTGAAGCGTGTTGATTTTCATGAGTGTTTTGCGGAGCTCTTTCTCAAGAAAGGAAAGCTTCGTGGTGAGATTGACGTACTGCCATACAAGAGCATCGACACTCCCGATCTCCCGCAAGAGATCATCCACATACAGCGATGTCAGAGCGGGATCGTAGGCGCTGCGTGTCTGATGAGGATTCCCATTCGCCGATTCGGGCATGAACTGGACGAAGTGGCACCCCATCAGAGAATGTCGGACGGAAGAGACCGAAATCTCAGGAGCATCCATGCGCAGAAGCTGCATCATGGATGCTCCGTCGTACATCCTTACGAGCGCATACAAAACCGACAGGCGCTTCGTTCTTTCGCGAAACTCTCTCTCGAGATCGCGAAAGCGGCGTCTGTCTTCCTCGATGGATCGCAACAGCGCATCGCGTTTCTTCTCGAGGAGCTGCTTGCCGTATTGCACCGTGCTCCGACGCTTCCGGACGTCAAGGAGTTGTTCTCTTGTCGGAGGACGTTGCGCGGATCCGGTCATAGGAGAGTCCCTTCATTTTTCCGAAATCGTGACACATAGTGTTCCGGCAGGCGGTAGAGTTCTTTCCGGGACAGCACGCGGAAGCACTCGCAAGCGATACGTTCCGACTCGTCGATCGTCCTTCTGGCATCGCCCTGGTTCACGAACTCGCGCTCGAAGTTTTCTCCAAAGCGGAGATAGTCCTTTTCGGTTTCCGTAAGGCCGTCGTCGCCGACGATCAGCCGAAGTCGCTCAAGTTCCTTGGCCTTCGCGTAAGACGCGTAGAGCTGGTCGGCAAGAGCCCGATGACTTTCGAAGGTCTTCTTCTTTCCGATTCCCTTGTTCATGAGGCGGCTCAGGCTCGGGAGCACATTGATTGGAGGATAGCCGACCCGGTCGTATATCCCACGATCCAGTACGATCTGCCCCTCGGTGATGTATCCGGAAAGGTCGACGACGGGATGCGTCATGTCGTCGTCCGGCATCGTGATAATGGGAATTTGCGTGACGCTGCCCGGACTTCCCCTGACGCACCCGGCTCTTTCATATATCTCGGAAAGGTCCGAATACATATAACCAGGATACCCGCGACGTCCCGGAACTTCTTCCCTTGCCGCGCCGATCTCTCGAAGCGATTCGCAATAGTGCAACATATCCGTCAGGATAACAAGAACGTCATACCCTTTCGTGAACGCGAAATATTCGGCGACGGTAAGCGCCATCCTGGGTGTCAGCAGGCGTTCGACCGCCGAATCGCTGGCGAGATTGATGAAGAAGACACCGTTGTTGATCGCTCCGGTCGCGTCGAATGTTTCGGTAAAGAATTGCGCTTCCCTTCGTGTGATTCCCATGGCCGCGAAAACCACCAGGAATGAGGTTTCCCGCCCCGGAATAGTCGCCTGCCTGACGATCTGAGCGGCGATCCGGTTTGCCGGCAGGCCGGCTCCGGAGAAGATGGGAAGTTTTTGCCCGCGCACAAGTGTGTTCATCATGTCTATCGTGGAAATTCCGGTCTCTATATATGCGCTCGGACTCTCACGCATATACGGATTGATCGGCATTCCGCCGATCGGGAGAATATCTTCGACGCAGGAAAGCCGTTCTCCGTTCGTCGCTTCTCCTCTGCCGTTCAGGACACGGCCGATCAAACCGCTTCCCACGGGTATGCGAACGACATCGCGTTCGAGCCAGATCGTGCAGTTTCCAGTGTCGAGTCCCATCGTTCCGTCGAAAACCTGAACGGTTGAGATGTCTCCGTCGATCTGAAGGACCTGCCCCAGCTTACGTCCCTCGGGAGATTCTATCGTCACGAGTTCGCCATAGCCGGCATCCGGGATTCCCGATACAAAAACGAGCGGGCCCGAAATGCCGGTTATCGAACGGAACCCTTCCTTGGCAAGAGTCATCGTGGCATCACCGCCAGTCCGGATACGGTCCCCACAAGATCGTTCAGCCATTGCGACGCTTCGGCGTCGAATGCCTGTTCCGGGATATCGCGGATCCTCAGCAGATCCCTGAGAAACGGCATTTCCGCGACGTTCTCGAAGAGAATTCCCTCGTGAATTCTGCGGCGGACGATATCGTCGGTTTTTTTCAGAAGGTCGATTATGAAGAACTGCTTTCGCGTCGAACAACTGGCGTCGGCATCAGAGAAAGCATTCTGCTGCAAAAAGACGATTCTGATCAGCTCGGCCATGAAGAGAATCCATTTGTCCTCTTCCGAAAGCCCGTCGCGTCCGACGAGTTGTACGAGTTCCAGAAGTCTCCTGTCGTCGTCGAGCATCATACGGAGGTACTGCTTGAGTTCATTTCTCCTGCAACCGATTTCCCTGGCGAAAACGGGGTCGAGTGTTTCGTCGTAAAGGGAAAAACTCTGTGTCCAATTGATTGCTGGGAAATGACGCTGCTGTGCGAGTCGTTTGTCAAGCCCCCAGAATGTTCCGGAGAGACGAAGACTCGCCTGCGTCACGGGTTCGGAGAAGTCTCCGCCTGCAGGAGATACGGCGTTGATCACGGTAACCGAACCGGAACGCTCCGGTTCGCCGAGCGGTGAAACACGTCCCGCGCGCTCGTAGTACTGCGCAAGCCTCGAACCGAGGTATGCGGGATACCCTTCTTCGCCCGGCATCTCTTCGAGACGCCCGCCAATCTCTCTGAGAGCTTCCGCCCACCTCGACGTCGAATCCGCCATGATCGCGACGTCATACCCCATATCCCGGTAGTACTCGGCTATCGTCATTCCGAGATAGATACTCGCTTCGCGCGCCGCAACCGGCATATTCGACGTATTCGCGATCAGGACGAGGCGCTCCATCAACGGAGCGTCATGCCACGGATCCGTCAGTTCGGGAAATTCCTCGAGGACTTCCGTCATTTCGTTTCCACGCTCACCGCATCCTATGTAGACAATGATGTCGGCATTGCACCACTTCGCGAGCGATTGCTGCGTTACGGTCTTCCCCGTTCCGAATCCTCCGGGGAGGACCGCCGCTCCGCCGAGGGCTAGGGGGAACAACGTGTCGAGAATCCTTTGTCCCGTCACAAGGGGACGATCGAGCGGCAATCGCGAGCGGACGGGGCGCGGGACGCGAAGCCGCCATTTATGCGCCATCGAATACGTTTCGCCACATTGAACCCTGCAGACAACCGCGTCGGAGGTGTACATCCCTTCAGACGCAACATATTCGACGATTCCGCCGCGTGAATTCGGAGGAACCATGATTCTGTGTTCAACATGGGATCCCTCCCGGGAAAACCCGATGAAGGATCCCGGGGAAAGGATATCTCCTTCACGAACGCACGGGGCGAAAGGCATCGCTCCGACATGCGAAAGCGTTCCCGTATGAATGCCCTTGCGAATGAAGATGCTTTCTTCGCCGAGTTTTTTCAAAGGTCGGCCGATCCCGTCGAGGACGCTTCCCAGAATGCCGGGGCCAAGATCGACGGCGAGAAGTTCTCCGGAGAACGAACAGCCCTCGCCGCGTCTGACACCGTTCGTATCTTCGTACACCTGAATATCGACGTTTTTCTTGCGGATGCGAATAACCTCGCCCAAGAGATGCGACGTCCCGACATACGCGATTTCGAACATGCGAACCGGGGCATCGGTGGAAACTGTGACGACGGGCCCGGAAATACCGATGATTACGCCTTCTGTTATGCAGATCACCTCACGATGGTTCCGCGAAAAGGTCGGGAAACGAAATCCAAACGGGGTTCTGAGATGCTGT
>CALFXN010000241.1 GCA_937957815.1 uncultured Synergistales bacterium | reverse complement strand
GGAAAATATAACATCAATATTCATCAAAGCGCCCGCCCACTCTTTGAACGAAAAGGGAGAGTGGAAACTGGCCTTCCGATGACGCTCAAAACGCAGTGCCCTGCCGGCTTTCTTCGATTTTAGGGTGTGGTCCGGAAATACAAAGCCCGGCGGTTCTCTTTTTGCGAACCGCCGGGCTGTTTTCTGAGTCTATCGGTCGTATATCCTGTCGCGCCGGGGCGTTTCGCTATTTTTTCGGCGTGACGTCGTCGATATCTTCGGCTCTGACGCGGTCGAGCGGGAAGGCCGTGATGCCCGCGTCGGTCGGGGCGAAGCTCACGCGCTTCATGTCGACCATCCGCACCCGCCGGTTGAGGTGCGTGTGGTAGTAGAGCACGAGGTTTTTCGTATCCCACGCGGAGGTCCAGAGCGTGGAGCTTCGCAGTCCGGAGCGCGCCGGGGTCTTGAGGTCGGAGCCTTCGGCGAAGCCGAGCGGCACGTTGAAGTTATCCAGAATGCGGAAGACTTCGTAGACGGCGTCGGGGCCGTCAGCGGTCGGACGGGCCGTCTGCGTGAAGGCCACGGCGCGGATGAAGCGCGACGGGGGCGTGAAGTCGCCCGGAAGGCCAATCATTCCGCTGCCCGCGCCGAGCGGCGCGAAGTCGAGGTCGTGGATCTTTTTGTCGGGCCACGCGATGGGCGAGAGGTTGACGTAGTTCCGAAGGTTCGTCATATGCCAGTCGAAGTTCGGCGAGTTCGTGATGACGCCGAGGGGGTTGTCGTAGATCCGGAGCGCGCCCTCGTGGTATTCGACGACGATGGCTGCGCCGTCCGGCTGCGTGACGAGGAGGTGGACCGGGGCCGGGAAGCCGAGGCTTGCCTCCGGAACCGCCGCGACGACGATCTTTCCGAGTTCGGCGCGGACCTCGTCGATCGTGCCGCACTGCGTGAGGAGGTACATCACGAGGTCTGCGGGACCGATGGTTTGGGTCGCCTTCGCGGGGTCGTAGATCTGATACTGCGTGAAGCCGGGGAGGTAGAAGAGTCCGACGGCGAGCCCCTTTTCGTTCATGCCGTCGGCGAGCGCGCCGCGTTCGAGCATGTCGATGCCGAGAACGCCGTACTTCGCGGTCCAGCGTTTCCCCGGTTTTCCGCCGGGCGTTCCGCCGATGAACGCGTGCTTTCTCGGGACGATCAGGACTCGCGAGTTCAGGTCGAACGCGCCCCATTCGTTGGTTCGTCCGTAGAGGACGGCCCCGTCGCGGGCCTTCAGGGTGACGCCCGTGCAGGCGTCGGCCGTTCCGGACAGTGACGGAATCGCGACGGTTACAGCAAGCGCGAGTGCAAGAACTGGAAGACAATATCGCATCGATCGAACCCCCTTTTTCGTGTGTGCATCAAAATAACGCCTTTCTTTCGCAGTTTTCTATTCTACAGCCCGGAATCGTTTATAGAGACCTCGTATTTGGGATTTTGTGCGGGGCAATTGGGGACGAAAATACAAATCAATCCTGACCAATTTGGAGAGAAAAAAATCCGGCGACGTATCGCGTATCGCCGGAAGAATAATGCCGCTATCGTTTTGTCTCCGCCGTGTCGTAGCGCCCCTGTCCGTGATGGAGAAGCGCAAGGGTTGAGGCTCAGAGCGACGTCCGGATGGTCGCTTCCCACGGTCTTTTCGGCGGCGTCGAGGCTTTTTTCGCCGCCGCAGCGCCGCGTCGAGGTCGCCCGCGCGGTAGAGCGATGTCGCCTCCCTGTCGAGGGTTTTCCAGTCGTTCATGGGGTCAGACGAAAATGCCGGCGGGATATCCGACTGGAGCAGCGCGAGCAGCCCCAGGGCATAGAGACGTTTCTTCATCGTGCGTATCGCACTCCGATGTTTCCGGATGCGTCGGGGGATATCACGTCCTTTTTCCTTTCGACGCGCGTTCGACGTCGATCGCGACGATTCCGTCGGCGACCTTCTTCTCGGGCGTGTTGTCGAGGTCGCCGAGTTCCTTCAGCTTCCGAGACGTCTCCTGGATGATGGAATCCATGAGGCGCAGCGATTCTCTGTTCAGCGGCTTGCCGCTTTCGCCTTCGAGCCGCACGAGGACCAGTCCGTTGAATGCGTTGTTGACGATGTCGTGAACCGTCGTCATCGTCGCCTTCAGGACACGAAGCCGCTGCTGCTGGATTTCGAGTTCCCGCTCTCGCCGTCTTTGGGCGCGGAGCAGGTCGGCGATCGCCCCGAAAGCGACGAGAACGCCCGCGACGACGGCCTCGTCCGCCTCGGCGTGTTCGTGAGTCCGAAGAAGTTCGAAGAGTCGCTCGAAGATATCGATGTCGAACGCGAGCGACAGGGCGTAGATCGCCGCTCCGAGGACGACGCAGGCGCAGGTAGCACGGTATTCGCAGGCGAATTCACGGATCGTCTTCATGACGGCGCGGGGCCTCCCTTTCCGGGCGTCTTCCGCAGCGAGCCGGTCATGACGAAGTCGTCCGGCGTCCCCTTCCGTATCGCGACGAGGTTCGCAACGAGGTCGTCGTCGCTCAGCCCGGGGGCGAAGGCGGGATTGGCGATGTCGATGATCGGCAGTTTCACCCCGTCATCGGTCGGCGTGGAACAGACGCAGGTTTTCTTGTTCGTTTCGGGGATTCGTATGTTCATGAGTGTCCTCCAAAGGACCGATGTCTCCGAGGGTGGAAAACTCAGTATACCTTATCCGATCGCTTCGGGAATGATCGCGCGCCAGGCGCGGAGCTTTTCGGCGTACGGGACGGACGCGTATGCCGGGCTTGTCGACGGGAGGCGTACGCACCGAAGTTCCGGACCGTGGGCGAGGTGCGGCCGGACGTGTTTCATGAAGAGACGTTCGGCGGTCGTCCCGTTGAAGAAGACGTGCGCGACGAGCGGATGCCGGGCGAAGAACGCGGCGAAGTTGTTGCAGACGATCGTTTCGGGTTCGATGTCCGCGTCCATGCTTCCCGTGCGCGCGCAGTTCATGAGAACGTCCCAGAGCGCGACGCCCGAGGCCGCGAGCGTCGCCGTGCGGACGGCATAGGGCGCGATGGGGTCGAAGCCGAACAGTTCTCCGGCGATCCTCCAGAACGCGTTCTGCGGATGGGCGTAGTATTGCCGCGCCCGGAGCGATGCGGCCCCCGGCATCGACCCGAGGACGAGAACGCGAGCTCCTTCCGCCTCGACCGGCGGAAATCCGCGAAGGAGGTCCGTCATGCGGAGGGCCCGGCGACCGCCGTTTTTCGGTTGCTGCGGCACCAGCCGATATAGAGGTCGGGCGGGCAGACGCGCGGAATCCTGGCGATCGCGTCCGGGCAGGGAGGCGAATCTCCGCAAGTCCTCAAACCCGGAGCTTGCCGTGCTGAACGCGTGGATCAACATCAGGGC
>CALFXN010000240.1 GCA_937957815.1 uncultured Synergistales bacterium | reverse complement strand
GGTATCCCATCACTCCGGCGAACGAGATCTCCGAGCGGATGGCGTCCAGGCACTCGGCGGTCGGAGGCGTTTTCGTCCAGGGAGCGGACGAACTGTGTTCCGTCTACGCGCTCTCCGGCGCGTCGCTCTCGGGCGCGCGGGCGATGACCGCGACGGCGAGCGCCGGATTCAACTACATGCAGGAGGGCATCGGCTACGCCGTTTCCGTCGAGGCGCCGATCGTGATTCTCGACGTCATGCGGTGCCGGGGGGAGAACTTCGCGACGCAGGCGGATGTCATGCAGCTCAAGTGGGGGCACAGCGGCGACTCAGAGTTCATCGTGCTCGCGCCCTCTTCCGTTCAGGAGCTCTTCGATTTCACGGTCCGTGCGTTCAACCTCGCGGCGCAGTACAGGACGCCGGTCATCGTGATGTCCGAAACTACGATCGCGCTGATGCGCGAGCGTCTCGTGATCCCGGAAAAGGATGCGATCCCGATCGTCAGGCCGCGGCCGGCGGCGCTTCCGCCCGAAGGCGCGGCATACGATCGTCCCTTCGCGGCCCCCGGATACGGAGTTCCGGACTTCGCGCGTCTCGGCGACGGGTATCGCGTGATCCATTCGCTGAACCCGCACGACGAACGCGGCTCGATTGAGTGGGATCCGGACGTTTTCGAGCGCCTGTACGAGCGGATCTGCGGCAAGGTGCTGCGCGACCGGAAGGTCATCTCGACGACGCACGCCTTCCAGATGGACGACGCGGAGATCGCGCTCGTGGCGTACGGGAGCGAGGTACGCCCGTGCATCGAGGCGATGGACGCGGCCCGCGAAGCGGGCGCCAGGGTCGGCGTCCTCAAGCTCGGCGCCGTGTGGCCCGTTCCGGAAGAGGCGATCGCCGACGTGTCGCGTCACGTGAAGAAGCTCTTCACGGTGGAGATGAACCGGGGAAAGTATGCCGGCGAGGTCGAGCGCGTCTGCGCCGGAAGGTGCGAAACCGGGAGGATCACGCGAAATCGGGGGCTGATCCATTCGCCTTCGGAAATTCTCGCGGCGATCGGAACGAGAGCGGCCTGTCCGGGGGCCGGGGAGGGACCACGATGACCGTCATCAATCCGTTGCGGCGATATATCAGGGGCGGACGACTGCCGCACTTCTTCTGCCCGGGCTGCGGATGCGGCCAGGTGCTCAATACCTTTCTCCGGGCAGTGGAGAAGACGGGGTTCGACCTGCGACATTCAGTGTGTATCGGCGGCGTCGGCTGCACGGCGCGCATTCCCGTCTACCTCGACTGCGATGTCCTTCACGGTGTCCATGGCCGGACGTTCGCCTGGGCGACCGGGATCAAGCTGCACCGTCCGGAGCTTCCCGTCGTGATCTTCGCGGGGGACGGCGACGCCGCGTCCATCGGCGGCAACCACCTGATCCACGCGGCGCGGCGAAACCTCGACGTGACGGTCTTCGTCGTGAACAATTTCAACTTCGCGATGACAGGCGGACAGGTCGCGCCGATGACTCCGGAAGGATCGGTGACGATGACGACGCCGTACGGAAGCGCGGAACCCGAGTTCGATCTCTGCAGGCTCGTCGCGGCGGCCGGAGGAAGCTACGTCGCGCGGGGAAGCACGACCGATCTCTCGGGGCTTCTCGGGCTCATGATCCGGGCGATCGGGCGCAAGGGGTTCTCGCTCGTCGAGATCCTCTCGCAGTGCCCGACGCATTTCGGAAGGTACGCTCTCGGGAGCGGCGACCCCGCGAAGACGCTCGAGTGGATGGATTCCAGGCAGATTTCGGCGGCGAAGGCGAAAGGGGCACTCCCCGATTCTTTGAAGGAGAAGTACGTCCTCGGCGAGTTCGCCGACGCGGAACGGCCGGTCTTCCTCGGGACGACCCGCTGCGGGAAGGAGGGTGGACGGAATGGGGACTAAAAGCGTGCGCTTCTGCGGTTTCGGGGGGCAGGGCGTCGTCCTCGCGTCCGTGGTCCTCGGCGAGGCGATCGTGAAGGGGCACGGGCTCCACGCCGCGCAGACGCAGTCGTACGGGTCGGAGGCGCGCGGAGGCGCCTGTCAGGCCGAACTCCTCTTTTCGGACTCGCCGATTCTGACGCCGATCCGGACTCTTTCGGACATTCTCGTCGCGCTCTTTCAGACCGCCTACAACACGTACCGGGAACGGGTCGTTCCTGCAGGGCTCGTGATCGTCGACCGGGATCTCGCGCCGGATGTCCGAAGCGACGGAGTCGATCTCAGGCGCGTCCCGGCGACCGAGACGGCCGTGTCGCACGGAAGCCGTATGGCGGCGAACATGGTCATGCTCGGGTATCTGCAGGCGGCCGCGGGGATCGTCACGCGGGAGAGCCTCGCGCAGGCGATCACGGACAACGCGCCGCGACGGTTCCTCGATATCAATCTGAAGGCGCTCGACGCCGGAATTTCGCTCGCGAAGGAGGGCATCCGATGAGACTTCTCGAATGCCAGGGCAAGGAACTCTTCCGCGAGGCGGGAATCCCTGTTCCGAAAGGCTCCGTGCTCCCGCTCTCCGGGCCGGTCGCCGCGGAGTCGTACCCTGTCGTCGCCAAGGCGCAGGTGCTTGCGGGCGGCCGGGGAAAGGCGGGCGGCGTGCGCGTCTGCAGGACGCAGGAGGAACTCCGCGAAGCGGCGCGCGATATCTCCGCGCTCAGGATCCGGGAACTTCCGGTTCGGGGCCTTCTGCTCGAGGAAGCGCTCGAGATCGAGAAAGAGTATTACCTCGCGTGTCTCATCGACGGCGCAGCCGGTTGTCCCGTCCTGATCGCCTCCGCCGAGGGCGGGACGGAGATCGAGTCCGTCGCGGAAATGACGCCGGAGAAGATCCTGAGAATTCCCGTCCACCCCTCCTATGGCCTGTCGGATTTCCATGTCCGGCGCGCGGCGCGCTTTCTCGGCTGCGGCCGGGAGCGGGAACTTGCGGATCTTCTGCGGAAGATGCTGAAGGTCATGTCCGATTCGGACGCGACGCTCGTCGAGATCAATCCGCTCGTCGAGACGCCGAAGGGTCTCGTCGCCCTGGATTCGAAGATGAATCTCGACGATCACGCGTTCCGGCGTCGCCGGGACCTCTTCGAACGCCTCCACGCGGCGCAGGTGGCCCTGATCGGCTGCGACGCCGACCCTGTCGGCGAAG
>CALFXN010000239.1 GCA_937957815.1 uncultured Synergistales bacterium | reverse complement strand
GCGTCGACGAGCTGCTTCGTGTATTCCGCCCGGGGGGACGAAAGAACCTCGCGGGTGTTCCGGTCTTCGTGGCGGGAGAGCCGCTGGAGCGTGACACCGGCGTGGTGCTCGAAACGAATATCGACGACATGAACCCGCAGTTCTACGCGCCCGCGATGGAGCGTCTCTTCGAGGCGGGGGCGCTCGACGTGTGGCTCGAGTCGATCATGATGAAGAAGGGGCGCCCTGCGGTACGCCTCTCATGCCTCTGCCGGACTGAGGACCGGGAGACGATGGCGGCGATAATCCTGCGCCACACGACGACGCTCGGGATGCGCTGCATCGCCGTGGATCGGCTCAAGGCACGTTCGGAATCGCGTCCGCGGGAGACGTCGCTCGGAACGGTGCGGCGCAAGGATGCGATGCTCGGCGGCGAGAACATTCATCGGTCGCTCGAATACGACGACCTCCTCGAGATCTCGCGGAAGACCGGAATCTCACTGCCCGAGCTTCACCGCCGGCTGAGCATCGAGACGGAGGACTAGGGCAGAGCCGGGGGCGGCTTCGCGAAATTGATGGCCGCGGGTATAATCGTTTTTCGGAGAATGGCGTAGAATATAATCATTCTTCAGGATCCATAATCGTTTTTCAGGGAGGAAGCCGTGACTCAAAGAAATCCGGCGGGGATTGCGCAGAAGGACGCCTCTCCCCGCCGGAACTTTATAGCGGAAGAATCTGCCGAAGATGCGATTCTCGCCGGGATCTCTCAGCGGATAAGATGTTCCAGTGGAATTCCCAGACCCTTGTGCAGATTCCGGATCATCCTGAGCGAGAGCTTTCGTTTGCGGTTCAGAACCTCGTAGACCCGGTTCGTTCTTCCGATATACGGGACGAGATCGGCCGGAGAGAGTCCTTTTTGCTCCATCGCGAAGGTAACGGCCTCCACGGGATCATTCGCATCGATCGGGAAATGTCGCGTCTCGTAGGCTTCGACGAGTGTCGCCAAAACATCGAGCCGGTCCCCCTCGGGTGAATCCGGGGCGGCATCCATGAGCCCCTCGATTTCCCGGAGAGTTGCTTCGTAATCCTCATGTGTTCTGATTGGCCGGATTTTCATCTCATTCACCTCACGTTCCCGATTCGTCTCAGATTTTCTGGACATCAATGCCGTCGTATTCCTCGTGTGTTCCGATAAAGCGGATATACACGATTTTGTAGGGATAGTTGATCCAAACTACGAGACGGTACTTATTGCCGGCTATGTTGAAAACCGCACGGCCGGATTTGAGAATGCTCGCGTTTCCGAAATCGCGTTTTACATCGGCTGGAGAATCCCACGCGCTCTTCTTCACCGCGGCATACCATTGCGTGAGGGCGCATTTGGAATCTTCACGCCCGGGGGGTTCGTAGAATGCCTTTAGTCGGGAAAGCGCGATGATCCTCATGGGGGAATTATAGTCCCATTTTGGGAGTTTGTCACTGTTTCACCCGGCGACGCCCGATCGACGCGCGAGCCGCGGCAGCGCGTCGACGAGCTGCCGCGTGTATTCCGCCCGTGGGGACGAAAGAACCTCGCGGGTGTTCCGGTCTTCGTGGCGGGAGAGCCGCTGGAGCGTGACACCGGCGTGGTGCTCGAAACGAATATCGACGACATGAACCCGCAGTTCTACGCGCCCGCGATGGAGCGTCTCTTCGAGGCGGGGGCGCTCGACGTGTGGCTCGAGTCGATCATGATGAAGAAGGGGCGCCCTGCGGTACGCCTCTCATGCCTCTGCCGGACTGAGGACCGGGAGACGATGGCGGCGATAATCCTGCGCCACACGACGACGCTCGGGATGCGCTGCATCGCCGTGGATCGGCTCAAGGCACGTTCGGAATCGCGTCCGCGGGAGACGTCGCTCGGAACGGTGCGGCGCAAGGATGCGATGCTCGGCGGCGAGAACATTCATCGGTCGCTCGAATACGACGACCTCCTCGAGATCTCGCGGAAGACCGGAATCTCACTGCCCGAGCTTCACCGCCGGCTGAGCATCGAGACGGAGGACTAGGGCAGAGCCGGGGGCGGCTTCGCGAAATTGATGGCCGCGGGTATAATCGTTTTTCGGAGAATGGCGTAGAATATAATCATTCTTCAGGATCCATAATCGTTTTTCAGGGAGGAAGCCGTGTCCGAAAACATTCCCGTGAAGTCCGCACGAAGACCGGCGGGGTATGAGGCGCTCATCGAACGATTTTGCCTTGACGTCATTCCGAATTGGCGCAGATCCTTCGTCGCACAGACGGGCGAGCATCGGATCGACGTCACGGACGGAGCAACCGAAGAGACCTATCCGTCGCGATACTGGCCGGGCCGCCGTGATCCATGCCGCGGTCGTCGCTTGGGGATTCGTCTTCTTGCACCCGTTCGAGGACGGAAACGGGCGGATTCACCGCTTCCTGATCCACAACATTCTCGCCCGACGCGGCTTCACGCCCGAGGGGATCATGTTTCCCGTATCGGCGGCGATGCTGAAGGATCGCGCCGGGTACGACGCCTCTCTGGAAGCCTTCTCTCGATCTCTCATGCCTCTCGTGGACTATTCGCTCGACGGGGAAGGCCGCATGGCCGTCGGCAACGATACAGCCATATGGTATCGATATATCGACATGACCCCACAGGCGGAAGCGCTTTTTCGTTTTGTCGAAC
>CALFXN010000238.1 GCA_937957815.1 uncultured Synergistales bacterium | reverse complement strand
CGGTCCTCCGTGTTTTTTCCGGCGTCCTTCAGCGGGTGAGCGACAGGGAACGAATCGTTGTATACCTCGCCCCGGCGGATGTCGACATCCTCCGAGACCGCCAGGGAGAGTTCGCCGATATCCTGCGCGGAACGAAACACCTTGAGTTCATTGCCGACCCCAGCGTCGGTCCGGGCAGCTGCATCGTCGAGACGAACCTCGGCGTCTACGACGCCCGGTGGAGAACACAGCTGGAGCAGATCGATTCCGAGATAGAGACGCTCTTTATCGAGGGAATCCGGTATGAATCCAACCAGAACTGACCTCACGCTGGTCGAGGTCCTCGGGAGCCGCCTCGACAGGACGCAGCTCATCCGGATCAACGGACGGGTCGTTCAGGTGGTCGGACTCGTCGTCGAATCCCAGGGACCCGACGTCCGCGTCGGAGATCTCTGCGCTATCCGCTTCCGTGACAGTTCCCGTTCCCTCAAGGCCGAAGTTGTCGGGTTCCGGGGCGACCGCGTCCTTCTCATGCCGCTCGGAACCCTCAAGGACGTGGGGCCGGGGTGCGACGTTCTGTCGACGGATCGTCCCCTCGGGGTCCGGGTTGGCCAGTCCCTGCTTGGGAGGGTTCTTGACGCGCTCGGGGAACCCATGGACGACAAAGGACCGGTCATCGCCACCGATGTCTACCCCCTGTATGCGGATCCACCCCACCCCTTGCGGCGGCAGATGATAACGACGCCTCTCCCCGTGGGCGTCAGGGTCATCGACGGAATCCTCACGCTCGGAACGGGGCAGCGGATCGGAATATTCGCGGGATCGGGCGTCGGAAAGAGCACGCTGCTCGGAATGATGGCGCGTTTCACCGAAGCGGATGTGAACGTCATCGCGCTTGTCGGGGAACGAGGCCGGGAGGTGCGCGAATTCGTCGACCACGATCTCGGCGAAGAGGGGCTCCGTCGTTCCGTGCTCGTCATCGCCACGTCGGATCAGCCTCCGCTGATCCGTCTCAAGGCGTCGCTGACCGCGACTGCGATCGCCGAGTACTTTCGGGACGAGGGGAAAAACGTCCTCCTCATGATGGACTCCGTCACGCGCGTCGCCAGGGCGCAGCGCGAGGTCGGCCTCGCCATCGGCGAGCCTCCGACGACGCGCGGCTATACGCCGTCGGTGTTCGAAAGTCTGCCGAGGCTCCTCGAGCGGGCTGGCGCCGGCGAGCGCGGGAGCATCACCGGGATCTACACGGTGCTCGTCGAAGGAGACGACATGAACGAACCTGTCGCGGACACGGTCCGCGGAATTCTCGACGGGCATATCGTCCTTTCGCGAAGGATCGCTGCCCGGAATTTCTACCCTGCCGTCGATGTCCTCGAAAGCGTCAGCCGCGTCATGCCCTCGATCGTCGGCCGGGAACACCTCGAGGCGGCGGGCCGCGTCCGCGAACTCCTCGCGGTTCATTCCGAGGCGGAAGACCTCATCAACATCGGCGCCTACAAAAAGGGATCGAACCCGAAAATCGACTGGGCTCTCGACCACCTCTCCGACGTTCGCGGATTCCTGTCCCAGAAGGTCGACGAGACATTCTCGTTCTCCGATGCGGAGAAAACGCTATTGTCGCTCGCTCCGACGTCCGAATAGGAACGTATAGGGGTGAACTTCCGGGGTTCGAAGGAGCGTTCTCATGAATACACGAATCCGCAGGTTCAGGAAGATCCTGTCGGCAAAAGAATTGTGGCGCGACGAAGAGCGAAAACGCCTGGCGGAGGAGCGAAAGGCCGAAGACGCGATCCGGAGCTCTCTCGAGAGTCTTTGCGAGGAGCGGATTGATGCGCTTCGGGAGTTCTCCAAAGAGTCCGGACGGATGTGTACGTGTATGGATCTGTGGTTCCGGCGCCAGGTCGTCGATGCCGTCGACAAGACCATATCGGAACGGAACTTGCAGCTTTCGTCCATAAGGGAACAGATTTCCGGTACCGAAATCCGGTTGACTGAGAAGCATCGGGACGTCCGCATCATGGAGACGTTCATCGGGAATCTGGTTGAAGAGGACAAAACGAAGAACGCGCGGTACGAGCAGGAAGAACTCGACGATTTCGCGGGGATTCGATATCAGGGCACCCGGACGGAGGGCGAGGAATGATACGACTGGATACGCGGAACATCGAACGTGTCCAATCCAGGATCAGGGAGATCCGGGATCTTATCGGAGAGACCGCCGCGGCGCGCGGACGCGCCGACGGAAACTCCTTCGCGGAAATTCTCGCGGCGGCGGAATCCGGAAAGAAAGAAGAAAAGAAGGTCGGACAGCCCAGAGCCGAGATTCCCGGGCTGCTTCGCCCTGTGGGCGATGGAGCGTCGAAGGAATCGTGGGATCAGGCCATCCGGGACTGCGCGAAGAAGTACGGGGTCGAGGAAAGCCTTGTACGCGCCGTGATGGCGGCCGAATCGGGGGGGAGGCCGGATGCAGTTTCCCCGAAGGGCGCCATCGGTTTGATGCAACTCATGCCCGGCACCGCGATCGACATGGGAATCGACGATCCGTTCGATCCCGGCCAGAATATCGAAGGCGGCGTAAAATATCTCTCCCTGCTCGCCGATAAATATGAGGGAGATCTCGAAAGAACGCTCGCGGCGTACAACGCCGGGCCGGCGCGGGTCGACGCGGCCGGAGGGATTCCGTCCATTCCGGAGACGCAACGATATGTCGAGAACGTGATGGCGCGATACAGGCGCCTCAAGGGTGGTGGATAGCGGATGCCTCCGGACGAGCAGGAAGAACGCATCGAACGCCCGACGCAGGAGGAAGGCCCATCCAAGCCACAGCGATCCCGGAAACGGGCCGGAAAGGGGCGGCGATGGGCCTTTCTCCTGTTCGCGATTCTCCTCCTCATCGGCGGTGGGATAGGGCTGGATCTCGCGGGAGTCTGGGATATGCGGCCGTATGTGTATCCGGTGATCCCCCGGATTCCGTGGATCGGAAGACCGCTCTCGACGATGATGGGGATCCCAGGAGTCTATTCCATGACGGTTGCCGAGCGACGGCGGCAGGAACTCGAAGCGTGGGAAGGACGTCTCAACGAGAGGGAAAAGGGGTTGGAGGATCTGAAGAAAACTCTCGATTCCCTTTCGGCGGATCTGGAGGGACGCCTCGAAACGCTCGAGAGCAGAGAGGCCGCCGTTGCGGCGAAAGAGATCGAGAAACGCCCGGTATCCGCCGACGACGACAGGAATGTCGAGACTCTCCTGAGAACATATCAGGACATGTCCCCGCGCAAGGCGGCGCAGATTATCGAGGCATTGCGTCCGGATCTCGCGGTCCGGCTCCTCGAGAAGATGCCGGAAGACGCGCGTGGAGCGATCCTCGGTCGCATGGAAGCGTCCCGAGCGGCACGACTGACGGAACAGCTCGCTGAACGACGAAAGGCTCGGTGATGCGTGTGTTGTTTTCTCCCGTACCTGGGTTCTCCCTGCCTGCGACGCAGACGAAAAACGTGGTTCCAGGGGGAACTGCCGAAGGAGATGCATCCGCGGATTTCGAAGGATTGCTCCGGTCGTTCATGGCCGGAGTTCAGACCGATCATGGCGGGCAGGATATCCTTCCGGGGCTTTTCCCCGGGATATCGGTATCGGACGGAGAAAGCGCAAAAGCCTTGGTTTCATCGCTCTTTGCGGACGAAGGCGTTTTTTTTCCCGCGTCCCTGAGGGGAATGTTTTGCGACGCTCTGCTCCGGATCCGAAATACGCCTGAAACGGATTCCGGTGAGCAGATCGCCTTCCAGTCCGAACCGGAGAGCGGTCTCTCCCGGAAATTCCCGTCCGTCTGGTCGAATCCGTGGCAATGGATTTTCCCGTTTTCCTTTCAGGATATCGTGTCGAAAGCGCCGCTGACGAAAGAGGGCGGAGTCGCAGCGGAGGAGCTGTCCGCCGAAGACGAAGAAGGCCGGAGGCCCGGTACGGAGGAAGTCACTTCGGGAGATCCGGTTTTCGCGTACCTTGCGTCTCTCGAACCCGGGACCCCGATCGTACTCGACATCTCGTTCTCGTTCGAAGAACAAAGCGTTTTTCTCGACGGGAGCAGAATGGCTTTTTCGGGCGGATTGCGTATACCGTCAGGTCAGGGCGGAGACGCTGTCGTTGATACAAATGGAGAAACCGGAAACGGACCGGAGGAACCGCAACCATCGGCCGGAAGTTCTCCGGAAAGAACCGGGCCCGGTTCGGAGCAGATCAGAGGAATGTCGTTCTACCGTTCCTTCTCGGCGAGTCGTATGCTCCGGATTCTTCCGGATCGTAAAAGTCCTGATGCAGGAACGGACGGGATCCCCGAAGATCCGGACGTCGGACGGACCACGAGTGCGGGCGAAACGTCAGGGCGTTTTGCGCCTCTTCGCGAGCAGGGTGTCGTGCTGTCCGGAGCCGCGTTCGCGACGGAAGGAATTTCAAAGGATACCCCGTCCGGTCAGACGAGAATTTCCGATACGGTGAATCCCGCCGATCTCCGCGAGGCCGTATTCGAGACTTTCGGGCTCAACGCCCGCTCGAAGGGCGGAAACGACGCTTCTCTCGCTGGGGAGAGGCGGGGACAGGGGCAGAAGGGCGATTTCTCCGAGCGTTCCGACGTGCTTCAGCGGCTGGCGTCGCATATCGACTCAGCGATCCGGAACGAACAGAATGGAGGAAATCTCTCGTTCAGATCCGTCATGAGAGATGTTCTTTCCGCGGGGGTCCCGCTGATGGCGCAGGATTCCGGGGTCTTCGGAGAGGGCGTTACCGACGTTGTCCGGTTCCTGAATGTCGAGGGCCAATCCAGGGCGAGCATTGTCGTGGAGCCGCCCGCTCTCGGAAGGGTGGATATCGAACTCTCCCAGACCGCGAGCGGAATCGAGGCATCCCTTAAGGTGAACAGCGAACAGCTCCGACAATATATTCAGGATCAGACTGCCCTGATCCGGAACATGCTGCAGCAGCAGGGTGTCGCCCTTGCCGAGTTTTCGGTCGATGTCCGCGACATGACGCAGCGGGACGGGTCCGGTCAGCGGGACGGACAGAAACGGCGGGAGCGGATCACGGGCGTCGACGATCCGGATGCGGCGGAAGACGGTCCCGCTTTCAGGATTGATCTGGAACAGGGGCTCCTGTTCTGGGTCGCATGACGGGCGATCGGGGGGAGCACAGGTATGGCTTACGAGGTCAATATAGGCAATTACGCTCCGTATTACAGACAGGTTGCGGTCTCTTCGTCCTCGGATTCGGGGAAGACCACAACGAGTTCCAGGGGAGCGTCGTCAACGACATCGACGGGGACGGAAGCGACGAAAGCGACGACGAATACGCTCGGCAAGGATGACTTTCTCAAACTGCTGATCGCCCAACTGACGCATCAGGATCCGATGAATCCGCTCGAAGACAAGGATTTCATCGCGCAGATGGCGCAGTTCAGCACCCTCGAGCAGATGACGAACATGAACGCGAATGTGGAGAACCTTGCGGCTCTCACGCGCGGGAACGCGGTTTCGTACATCGGACGGACGATCACGTTTTCGAAGGAGGCGGAGGACGACTCCGGGGTTGCGACGAAAGTCGAGGCGGTCGTGACAGCCGTTCGCTTCGATCCGAAGGATGGAGTCGTTCTGGAGTACAAGGATGGCGAGGTCGCTCTTGACAGCATTCTCTCCGTGAAATGACGACTGCGTGACGGTGCTCCGCGCTCCAGGGAGGGAGATGCGGCGGGTGTGCAAGGGAATGCGATGTTCCGTATCGCAGGGGGGACGAGAGAATGCTGAGATCGCTTATGTCCGGGGTTTCCGGAGTTCGTGCGCATCAGACGATGCTGGATGTGACCGGAAACAACATATCGAATGTCAACACATCGGGATTCAAGAAATCGACGACGGTTTTTCAGGATCTTCTCTACCAGACGTCGCGCGGAGCGACATCGCCGCAGGGAGGCCGCGGAGGAGTCAACGCGCTCCAGATCGGGCTCGGCGTCCAGGTCGCGGCGGTCGAGACGATCCACACGCAGGGGCAGGTCCAGACGACGGGAAACAGGACCGATATGGCGATTCAGGGCGAGGGCTACTACGTCGTGACGGACGGGGTCCGGAACATGTATACGCGTGCGGGGAATTTCGTTCTGGACGAAGACGGGAATCTCGTTCAGTCGGGAACGGGATACAAGCTCCAGGGGTATTCCATGGAGCCGAATCCGACGGATCCCACATCGTTCATAACGGGCTCGACGTTGCAGGATATCAACATCCCGATCGGACAGAAGATCCCTGGAAAAGAAACGAAAACGGTCGGATTCCGCTGCAACCTCGACGGTCGCGTGGATACGTATCTTCCGATGGGGGTCCTCGGGAATGACGTGACGATCAGCGGAACCGTCGCGGGAAGCAAGTTTACCATCATGGATGTCTCGGAAGGAACTGCTTCGACGGATTATATCCACCTCGGTTTCGATACGGATAACGACGGACAGCCCGACGCCTCGGCGTCGCTTTCCCTTATAGGGTTGGATTCGACGACAGGACGTCCGATTTTCGACAATACGGCGGCGAGTTCGGTGACTATCGGGACGGCGACCTACTCCGTCCAGTACGATTCGAAAACGGGGCTCCTGCAGCTGGTCGACTCGGCCGCGTCGAGCACTCCGGCGTGGACGTACCAGATCGATTCCCTGATGGATTACAAGACGACATCCTTCACGGTCAGTGCCGCGACGAACGCGAGCGATTTCATCGTCGAGTTCGACGACGAGACGACGACGGGATCGAGAATCATGAAGCTCTGGCAGATCACGTCCGCCGGCGCCTCCCTGTATACGGCAACGGTGCCCATGAATCCAGACGGGACCTTCAATATCGACGGAACGACTCCGCTC
>CALFXN010000237.1 GCA_937957815.1 uncultured Synergistales bacterium | reverse complement strand
GATCGGCGCGTTCGCGAGCCGTCCGCCGAGGTAGAGCACCGGAGCGGCCGGCGGAGTGATGCACCCTAGGCCCGTGTTCACGCCGAGGATCGCCGCGTAGTGGATCGGGCTGAATCCGAGCTGCATGACGATCGGCATCAGGATCGGCGTCGTCAGGACGACGACGCTGATGTCGTCCATGAGCATCCCCATGATGACGAGGAAGACGTTGATCATGAACATGATGACCCACCGGTTCTCCGATACGGACTGGAAGATGACCAGCACCTTTCCGGGAAGGTTCTCGAGGATATAGAGCCGGCTCAGCATCGAGACGGAGAAGAGCATCACCATGATGACGCCCGTCGTCACGGACGATTCGACGACGACTTTGAACAGCCCTTTGCAATCGAGGCCCCTGTAGACGAACATCCCGACCGGGATCGCGTAGAGCACCGCGGCGGCGGCGGCCTCGGTCGTCGTCATGACGCCGCCGTAGATCCCGCCGAGGACCAGGACGGGAAGGACGAGCGCCGGAATGGCGAGATAGCCCCGATGCCGGAAGAGCGCCGCCTTTTCCCCGAAACTTCGGGGCGGCGCCACGCGGATGGTCGTGCTGTTCCGCAGAAGCCAGCGGTTCACGAGGGAAAGCAGCAGGATCGTGAGCAGGCCGGGCGCGACGGTGGACAGGAAGCACGCGAGCACCGACTGGCCGCCGATCCACGCGAAGATGATGAGCGTCGCGTTCGGCGGGATCAGGAGGCCCAGGAGCGACGCGTTCGACATCAGCGCCGCCGCGTGCCCGCGCGGGTATCCGGCGTCCCGCAGGCGCGGGAACATGATCGAGCCGATGCACGACAGCGTCGCGCAGGCCGCGCCGGAGATCGAGCCGAAGACCGCGCAGGAGATGATCCCGACCGTTCCGAGTCCGCCGCGCCTGCTCCCGGCGAAGACGTCCACGAGGTCGATGAGCTTCTCGCCGATCTTGCCGCGCTCCATGATTCCGCCGGCGATGATGAAGAGCGCGATGGCGACGAGCGACACGGAGTTCATCTGCGTGAACGCGTAGGGCAGGAGCTGGCTGGCCTGGTACCCGGCGCCGCCCGCGCCGCCGAAGAAGATCAGCCATGCGGACGACGCCATGAAGCTGACCGGAACGGGAACGCCGAGCACGAGGCAGAAGAGCAGGATGCCGACGGCGACGGAGATCATTCGGTCCTCTCCTTCGGACGCCCGCCGCGCAGCATGTCGGAGGCGCTTTCGACGAGCGCGACCGCGAAATAGTACGCCATGAAGACGAGCCCCGTGAAGATCGCGAGGTACGACGTCCAGAGCGGAATGCGCCAGATGGTCGTCTTCGGAACGGCGACGCCCGTTCCGCGCGGACCGAGAAGGCCGAACATGAAGAAGTCGTAGCCGTACCACACGAAAAGCAGGCTCACGGCGACCGTGACGAGGTCCTTCAGGAAGACGAGGAAGCGCTTCACGCGGCCCTCCGGGACGAACGACTGCACGAGGTCGGCGGAGACGTGGCTCCGGTTGTACGCGCCCCACGCCGCGCCGGCGAAGTAGAGCCAGAAGGAGAGCAGCTTCACGACCTCTTCGTAGCCGTAGAGATCCCCTTCGAGAACGTAACGCACGAACGTGGCCGTGCCGATGATGACCGTCAGCAGGATGAACGAGACGAAGCAGACGGTCGAAAAGAAGCCGACGACGATTGTGTCGAACGGGTTGTGTGGAAGGATTTTCGGGGCGCAGTCGTTGTCGGGCGTCATCGACGCGGAGAGAGGCTCCTCCCCGGTCGCGTCGTTTTCGCGGATCTTTTCCGGCATGGGATCATTCCTTTCGATTCCTTCGGGTGACAGAACAGGTGCGCCGGGCTCGGCTTTCGCCCGGCGCACCGGAAAAAATCCGAAAATCCGCGCACATGCCGGACGTTCGGAGACAACGCGTGGTGCGATTAACCTATTTCGGCGCGAGTTCCTTCCGGAATTCGTCCATGAGTTCCTTCGTCATCTTTCCTTCGAGCCCCGGCCAGGAAGAGGCGCAGGCCTCGGCGAGCGGCTTCAGCTCCGCTTCGGTGTACGTGAAGACCTGGATGCCCTTCTTGCGCATCAGTTCGAGATGCCGCTCGTCCTCGGCCTTCGCGTTGTCGATGCTCTTCATCGTGGCGTCGGTGAAGGCGTCCTGGAGAACCTTCTGATCCTCGGGAGAGAGCTTCTGCCAGACCATGTCGCTCATCATGTAGTTCAGGCACTCGACGGAGTAGTTCGTGTTGTACCAGTACTTGATGACGTCGCCGAGCGTCGTGTAGGCCGAGGCGATCGGGTAGCCGTTGACGCCCTCGCAGACGCCCGTCTGCATGGACTGGTAGACGTCGGCGTAGGGGATCGTGACGGTGCGGTAGCCCATGGCCTCCGCGCCGAGCTTGTAGACGTCCATGTTTGGAATCCGGACGAGGACGCCCTTCGGAACCTTCGGGTCGAGCGGGTCCCTGACGGGTTTGACGCTTCCCGTGCCGATGAAGCCCTCGACGTAGAAGCCCAGGAGCTTCACGCCGAGCGCGCGGTTGAGTTCGTCCATCTTGCCGAAGAGCCACCCCTTCGGGGAGAAGATCTTCTTGGCGTCCTCGTAGCCCCGGACGAAGCCGTTGATGTAGACCAGCTCCAGCCGCGGGTCGAACTGGCTCGGGATCGAGACGCCGGCGAGGTCGATCGTGCCGCGGATGAGTTCCTCGAAGACGAGCGTGTAGTCCCCGAGCTGATTGGCCGGGAACACCCGGATCTCGATGCGGCCGTTCGTCTTTTCGGCCACCTGCTTCGCGATGTCGTTCATGAATTTCGTTGCCGTGTGGTCGGCGGGCGACTGGCCCGCGAACTTGAGCGTCACCTGCGGCGCGGCCTGGGCCTCCGATGGCGGCAACGCAAAGACAAGCGCAGAAAGAAGCGCGAAGAGCGGCATACGACAGAACCGACGAGCATAAAGCCTGTTTTCGAACCCGAACATTCCTCCATCTCCCTTCCGGATCGTGTCCGCTTCCTCTATAATGTCACACCCCGAACGACGCTTGGGGGCATCTCCCGATATTGGGGGAATATTCCTCAGGACTGTGGACAACTGCGGATTCTCCGCTAGAATACCACCGACAGGGAAAAGCGGGTGATTCCTCCCCGCCCCGTATCCCCGAATTTGCTGAA
>CALFXN010000236.1 GCA_937957815.1 uncultured Synergistales bacterium | reverse complement strand
TCAGACGTGTGCTCTTCCGATCGCGCTGACCGAAGAGAAGATCGTGAACGTTCCCATCGTCGTGACGAACAAGCCCGGCGGCGGCGGAGCGACGGGGTGGACGTACCTCAGGGGCAAGAAGGGGCAGGGGGAGTTCCTTGCGGTGACCTCGGCACTCATCCTCCAGAACAATCTTCTCGGCAAGAGCGATCTGACATTCAGGGATTTTACGGTCATCGCGAATCTTCAGGCGGAATGGGAAGTCGTCGCCGTTGCGGCGGACTCGCCGTGGAAGACCGGCAAGGAGTTCTTCGAGGCGCTCAAGAAGGATCCCGCTTCGATGCCGATCGGAGTCGGCCCGGCGCTCGGCAATGACGACCACATCCAGCTCCTGATGCTCGCCAAGGCGTACGGCGTCGATCCCAAGACGATAAAGCTCGTCGTCTATCCGAACACGGCCGCCGAACAGATCCCGGCTCTCATGGGCGGACACGTCAAGGCGATCACGATCAGCATGGCGGAAACGCTCGAGCAGCACAAGGCCGGCAAGGTCCGGCTCATCGGCATCAGCTCCCCCGAACGACATCCGCTGCTTACCGATGTCGCGACGTGGAAAGAGCAGGGGGTCGACCACATCTTCCCGCACTGGCGCGGCGTCATCGCCGCTCCCGGGATCACGGACGAGATGAAGGCGTTCTGGGACGGCGCGATGGCGAAGATGGTCGCGAGCAAGACGTGGAAGGAGTCGCTCGAGAAGCTCGGATGGGATCCGTACTATCTCAACGCCGCGGATAACGAGAAATTCCTGGAGAAGACGAACGAGGGGTCGAAGGAGTTGTTCAAGGCGGTCGGACTGAGCAAATAGCGGAGATTCGCGCGTTCACGCAGCGGCGGAAGGCGGATTGCGCGCCTTCCGCCGCCTTTTCCGACGTCCGTCCTTCCGGCGGCAGCGTCGCGGTTCGTTCAAAACCAGTTCTCTGGAGGAGGTCCGAAATGACCAAGAATACCGTTTCCGGACTTTTCGCGCTTATTCTGGGCGCGGCGTATCTCGCGTCGACGTTGCTGCTTCCCGAGGTCACGGCAGGAGACGAGGTCGGGCCGAAGCTCTTTCCGGTCATCGTCTCCGTCGTCATGATGCTCTCCGGCGGCGCGCTCGTCGCCGCCGACAGAAGGGAGCGCGCGGGGAAGCCGGGCGAGGCGTTTTCGCTCCGCTTCGTGCAGGAGCGTGACGTCTGGACGCGCATCGCGCTCACGATGGTCTGCGGCGTCGTCTACGGCATGGTTCTCGACTGGCTCGGGTACGTCATCGCCACGATCCTGTTCATGTTCGCGGTCACGTCGTTCATCAACGTCCGGCGTCATCTGGAGAACGCCGTCATCTCGATTTCGTTTTCCCTCGTGAGCTTCGGCGTCTTCGCGGTACTCCTGAAGCTGAGCTTGCCCAGGGGACTTCTGGGCTTCCTGCCGTTCTAGGGCAGTCGGGGGGGGAATCATAATGGACATCATCTTCCAGAATCTCGGAATCGGTCTCCAGACGGCGCTGACGCCGATCAACGTCCTCTGGGTCTTTTTCGGAGGACTGCTCGGAACGATCATGGGAATGCTGCCGGGACTCGGCCCCGCGACCGGGGTCGCGATCCTGATCCCGATCACGTACGGCATGAACCCGGCCACGGCGCTCATCACGATGTGCGCCGTGTACTACGGCGCGATGTTCGGCGGATCGCGCGCCTCCATCATGATCAATACGCCCGGCGATTCGTCCGCGATCGTTTCGTGCTTCGACGGCTACCCGATGACGAAGAACGGCCAGGCGGGACCGGCGCTCGCGATATCGGCGATCGCGTCGTTCATCGGCGGGACGCTCGGAATGATCTTTCTGATCTTCCTCACGCAACCCGTCGCGTCCGTCGCGCTCAAGTTCGGCCCTGCGGAGATGTTCTCGCTGATGCTCTTCGCGCTCACGGCGACGGTCACGCTCTCTGAGGGGAGCCTGCTCAAGGGCTTCATCTCCATGGGAATCGGCTTCATGCTCGCGACCGTCGGCATCGACGGTCAGTCGGGCGTGATCCGCTACACGTTCGGCGTCACGGACCTCCAGGACGGCATCGACTTCCTCGTCGTCATGATCGGAATTTACGCCGTGGCGGAGGTTTTCAAGAACTACCGGGACATCAACACGGAGTACCGGGTCGACTCGAAGACGATCGGCCGCGTGTGGGTGAGCTGGGCGGACTTCAAGAAGTGCCTCGTGCCGATGCTCCGCAGCTCGCCGCTCGGATTCGTCGTCGGCGTCCTGCCGGGAATGGGCGGGACGATCGCGACGTTCATGTCCTATGCGGTGGAGAAATCGCTCAGCAAACACCCCGAGAAGTTCGGCAAGGGCGCCATCGAAGGACTTGCGGCGCCCGAGATCGGAAGAGCACACGTCTGAACTCCAGTCACGTGGCCTTATC
>CALFXN010000235.1 GCA_937957815.1 uncultured Synergistales bacterium | reverse complement strand
ACTCTATCCGCCGGGAACGGTCGTCGAGCTTTCAGACTACAGTATCGGCGTCGTCGTCGGAGCGATGGACCAGGATCTCGTCCGTCCGAAAGTGATCATCGAACTGGACGGCAAAGGGCGGCGACCCTCAGAAGACGCCCGGTTCGTCGACCTCGGCGTCGGAGACGGCAGGTACATCATCAGAGCCTTCGACGACCTCGGGAAGGGAGGAAACTACTGACCATCGTCCGGTCTCCGCGAGCGACAGCGTGTGCTCGATCTCGCCGATCCGCTCCTCGAAGCCGAAGATCGTCGGGTCGATCGAATCGACGGCGGTGTTCAGGTCCCGCATCCCCCGGAATCGGCATCCCTTCGGGAGACGGTTGGCGAAACGCTTGATCTTGAGGAGCGCCTGCAGGTAATTGCGCTCGAACGGGACGACGAGCTTCGCCGCCTCGATGGCGCTCGGCGTGTCCTCCCGGAAGAAGAGCAGCGCGACCTCGAGGTTTTCGTCGACGTCCATTTCCTCGTACCAGATGTTCGCGAGGATCTTCCGGAACCGTTCCCGCGCCTTGACGGGAACGAGCCTCCGGAGGGCGCGGTCGATCTTCTTCAGGCCGTCCCTGAGCATGCCCCCTACGATCGCGGGATCCTGACGCGGCAGCGAATAGTCGCAGATATAGGCGGCCTCGTCCTCGAGAGTGACCTGCTTCCGCAGCAGCCGCCCGAACGCCGGGCGCAACGTCACGCACGCACCCTCCGGCTCGGCTTCGAGAAGGTCGCGGAAGACGAGGTCCGTCCTGAAGTCTTTGTGCTCGAACGGAGAGTCCGCGAGCCACGTCACGTACCCCGTGTCGAAGAGCCCCTTTCGTCCCGCTCGTCCCGCCATCTGCAGGAACTCGATCTTCGAGATCGGCGCATTGTCGTGGTAGTGGACGAGCTGGGCGAACACGGTCGTCTCCGCCGGAAGGTTCACTCCGAGCGAGAGCGCGTCCGTCCCGACGACGACGTCGAGGATCCGTTCCCGGAAGGCGGCTTCCACCAGAAGCTTCTCCTTCGGCAGCATCCCTCCGTGATAGACGCCGACGCCGCAGAGCAACGGCATCTGAACCTTCGGGACGTCGAGGATGTCGGCGAGTTCGTAGAGGCGCTTCCGCCCCTCGGACGGGATTCTGCGTCGCGCGCGTGCGATCCTGTACGCCAGCTCCCGCGCCCCCTTCTGCGAAAAGACGAAAACGAGCGCGTCACGGACTGATTCGACCGTCGCCGGCGGTTTCGGACGAAAGATCAGATCGGTCACGCGTTCGGTGTTTTCGTATACGACAAAGGGGCGTTCCGACACGGCGGAGAGGTACGCCCCGACCGTCTCCGACCCGCCGAACGTCGCGGACATCACGAGGACGGGCGTATCGGGGTGCGTGTCGCGCAGGCCGTCGATATACGCACGGGCGCGGTCGGGATCCGAGAAGACGTAGTGGAATTCGTCGACGACGAGCCGCTGCCCCGGAAGGCGGCAGTACTTGAGCGTATAGATCTCCTGCGTGCAGCAGACGATCGGTGCTCCTTCGTTCCGCTTGAAGTCGCCCGTCTCGATGCCGACGTCGAGCCCCATGCGCCGCAGGTCGAGATAGCGTTCGTTCGAGAGCGCCTTGATCGGCGCCGTGAATATGACCCGTTCGTCCGGGACTGTGATTCGTCCGTCCCCGAGCATGATTCCCGTCCACAGGTAAGCCACGAGGGTCTTGCCCGTACCTGTCGGGGAAGAGAGCACGGCGCTCCGTCCCCTGATGTGTTCGAAGGCGCGCAGCTGCCAGTCGTAGAAATCCATCGAGTCCGCTCCGTCCGTTGAAGTCCTTTGGTGTGCTCCATGCTAGAATAGCATAGAATCACCGAAAAGCAGGAGGATGCCATGGATCGCTATCGTCACAGCCAGACGGCGAGAATCACGCTCGTGATGTGTCTCGTCATGACGCTTTTTTTCTACGGGATTTACAAATTGGCCGCCGGAGGAGGCTCGACGAGAAACTTCGTCGTGACCCTCGGGATGATGGCGTTCGTGGCGATTCTGTTCTTCAGGATGGAAACCCGGGTGACGGAAGACGCGCTTCTCCTGCGCCTGGGGGTCGGACTCCTCCGGAAGAGGGTCCCGCTCGACTCGATAGCGTCCGTGACGCGCGTCCTGGTTCCGTGGCATTCGATCGGCATCAAGCTCATTCCCGGAGGGTGGATCTGGAACGCTTCCGGACGCACCGCGCTGGAGCTCCGTTTTGCGAACGGACGGCGCCTTGTCGTCGGGACGGACGACCCGGACGGTCTCTACGCGGCGCTCGGCAAACCCGAAACGGTTTTCGGGGAGGACTGACCTCATGGTGGAGACGCGCATCGTCGTCGGGGACGAAGAACCCGGACCAGATCGGAAGAGCGTCGTGTAGGGAAAGAGTGTAGATCTCGGTGGT
>CALFXN010000234.1 GCA_937957815.1 uncultured Synergistales bacterium | reverse complement strand
ACCTCGATTCCGTCGGCGGCGTCACGTCCGTCGAAACGCCGGACGACCTGACGCTCGTCGTCCACCTCGACCGGACGAGTTACTGGAGCCTTCACAACATCGGCGGACTCCCGATCCTCCCGGCCCACATCCTGAAAAGCGTCTCCGACTGGCGAAGCTGGCAGCCGGCGCGCGAGAAAAACGCGCTCAGGCCGGACATGAGCAACCTCGTCGGTTCCGGCCCGTTCGTCTTCGCGGGATACAAACCCGGCGAATACGTCCGTTTCCTGCGGAACGATTCCTTCTGGACACGCCCCCGGCCATGACGCGACGCCTGCTTCAGTCCCTTCTCGTGCTGGCCGTCGTTCTGGCGCTCAACTTCATCCTTTTCCGGATCATGCCGGGCGACCCGGTCGCGAGCATCGTCGACCCGCGTTTCTCTCCGGAGGCGAAGGCCGCCCTGCGCGCGCAGTACGGACTCGACCGCCCGATGCCCGAGCAGTTTCTGCTCTACCTGGAGCAGATGACGACGTTCCGTTTCGGTGTCTCGTTCCTTACCGGGCGCCCGGTGATCGAAGAGCTCGCGTCGCGACTCCCGAATACCGTGGCGCTCCTGGCGACATCGCTCGCTCTCTCGGCCGTTCTCGGTATATGGCTCGGAATCCGGGCGGCCGCGAGGCGGGGTTCGTGGGTCGAGAAGTTCGTCCTGCTCTCCGGCGCCGTCACTTTTTCCTTTCCGTCATTCTTCGTCCAGCTCGTGCTTCTCATGGTCTTTTCGGTCTTTTGGCCGATATTCCCCCTGCGCGGAACCGTCTCGATTCCGCCGATGCAGGGAATCGCAGGCATTCTGGACTACGCGCGGCACCTCGCGCTTCCGGTTTTTTCGCTCGTCATCCTCGGCTTCGGCGGATGGGCGCTCTACGTCCGCAACCTGATGGTCAAGACGCTCTCCGAAGACTTCATCCTCCTCGCCCGGGCGCGAGGACTCACGTCGAAACGGATCCTCTGGGGACATGCCTTCCGGACCGTGCTGTCGCCGATTCTCACGGTCCTTCTGCTCTCGCTCCCCGGAATCGTCTCCGGCGCCGTCATCACGGAAACCGTCTTCTCGCTCCACGGCGTCGGACGCTTCCTCCTCGACTCGGTCTCGGGACACGACTATCCCGCAGCGGGCGCGGCCTTCTACATCCTCGCGCTTCTCACGGTCGGCTGCAACATTCTGGCCGATGTCCTCTACCGCGTCGTCGACCCACGCGTGCGGGCGGTCGGGCGATCATGAAGATCTTCGGGCGCTGGAGCGCTCTCGCGCTTCTGATCCTGCTCTTCGCGGCCGTACTCTCGCCGGCGATCACCCCCGATCCCCTGAAGGAAACCGGAGCGCCGTACTCCAGGCCGCTCTGGGCCGACAGGACGATTCCGCCTTCTTCCGAGTACTCGCTCGGCACGACGGTCCGATCGCTCGCCTTCGACTGGACCTTCGCACCTCCCTCGAATATCGTCGTCGAAGGAACGGGCCTTTCAGCCACGGCGTCGCCGTGGGTCGTGACGCTCAGGGCGCCCGACGGAAGAAAATCCGTCCTCGCGTCCTCCGCGACGCTCCCGAAGGCCGACCGATTCCTTCTCGACGGGCGCGATCTGTCGTTCAAACGCGCGCTCGGAATGCCGCCGCTCGCGAACATTCCGCGCGTGCTTTTCGCTACGCACGGGCGTTACGAACTCGCCGCATCGGGCGACCTCCCGTCCGACGCGAGCGTCGCCGTCAGGCTCGCGGGAGGCCGATCGGGCATCCTCGGAACCGACGGACGCGGACGGGACGTCTGGGCCGTCTTCGTCGCGGGCATCCAGATCTCGCTCGTCATCGGCATCGCCGCGACGCTGGTCGCCTCGCTCCTCGGACTCGCCGCCGGGCTCGCTGCCGGATACCTCGGAGGCGCGACGGATCAGATCCTCATGCGCCTCGTCGACATCCTTCTCTCGATTCCGACGCTCCCGATCCTCATGGTCCTGGCCTCCGTCTGGGGCAAGGGGCTCTGGCAGCTCGTTCTGATCCTGTCGATCTTTTCATGGATGGGCACGGCCCGCACGATCCGGTCGATGACGATGACGCTTCGCGACGCCCCCTTCGTCGAGGGCTTGCGGGGCATCGGAGCCCGACCGTGGTACATCATCGCGCGCCATCTCGCGCCGGAAGCGCTGCCGCTGCTTCTGGCAACCGTCGCGCTCGGCGTTCCCGGAGCGGTCCTCGCCGAGGCCGGACTGTCATTCCTCGGCCTTTCCGACCCACGAATCCTCTCATGGGGCCGTATGCTCCACGAAGCGCACGCCGGCGGCGCGTTCACGGCGGGCGCCTGGTGGGTGCTGCTCCCGCCGGGGCTCGGAATATCGCTGCTCTGCCTGATCTTTCTGGACATCGGCCGGACGCTCGAGGAAATCGTCGATCCGCGGCTTCGCCCGGG
>CALFXN010000233.1 GCA_937957815.1 uncultured Synergistales bacterium | reverse complement strand
GGAAAGAAAGAACGGAATGCTGGGAAGACGTTTGCAGGAGGATGCGGTACGAATAACGTCGGTCACGGGGATGCGTGCGCCCAGCATCGCGACCATTCCTTGCGCATCGCCGCCCATGCGAAGAGGTCGGCCTGATGTTCGAAACTTGAGAGCGGCGTCGCCGTACGCGTCCAGAGCTGCGCCCCTCCGGTGTGCTCCAGGAAGTGATGAAGTTCATGGAAAAGAGCAAAGCGTTTCCAATAAGGCGGCAGACGTCTGTTGACCAGGATCAGTCCTCTGTGCCCGCGGACAATGTGCACCCCCCATGTCCCGAACGGAAGATCGTGATACTCGATTTCCAGTGTTTTTCCGGTTCGCTCCTCGGCTTTCACAAGAACCGAGAACTCGTCGAGCCCGGCCCACTCTCCGCCTTCTCGGACAGCCCACTCGGGCAGAAAGTCGGGAGGGGACGGATAATCGAACTCGTCGCTGCGGCACGCCGCTTGAGGGCGCATACGGAGAGCGGAACGGTCAGTCGCTCCCATCGGCGCTGTCCTCTTCCTCCCAGCGCGCGATCGCCGCGTCGATTAGACTCTGAACGAATCGCAGCTCCTTGGCTTTCAGTCGCTTGCTTCTGTACCAAACCTCCGTCTCGGGAGCCGCCTGAAAGATCTCTTCAAGCTGCAATCTGCCGGAAGGAGATGTCGACATCGTCTTGACCAGATCCTGTACCTCCACCTCAAGGGAATCAGCAAGACGCGAGAGGAGCTTCATCGAAGGCGTCCTTCGATTGCTCTCCAGCGCCTGTATGTATATCCTGCTCACCTGCGTCCTCTCCGCAAGGCTCTGCTGGGTCAACCCCAAAGCCTTGCGCAGAGTGCGTATCCTGATTCCGAGGCTCATTGCGATTCCTCCTCCATCGTGTGTTCAGTGGATATATATTATTATATACATGATTACACTAAGTTCAAGCCCCGAACTTCTTTTCCAGAAAAATATCTTTGCCCCCTTGAACTTCTTTCTCTTTCAGAATATATTTGTGTAAGGGCGTTTGAGTGGGAAAAAGAATATATTGTCTTTGGGGAGGTATCAGCTTTGGATTTTCGTGAACTTCAAAGTTTAGTGGAAGTTATGGAAAAAGGAAGCATCTCGGCTGCGGCAGCATCGCTCGGAATTTCTCAGCCGGCGGTGAGCAAGCACATCGCGAAACTTGAACGGGAGATGGGAGTCAAGATATTTGCCAGAGGGCAGAAATGCTCCAACCTCACGGTCGAGGGAGAAGTCCTGTATAAGTTTGCTCGAAAGACAATCTCCCAGCTTGCGGATATCAAACGCGACTTCTCCGATATAGCCGACGACGTATCGGGCATTGTCAGGATCAGCGCAAGCTCCATCCCCGGCGACTATATTCTTCCGGGAATTCTCGTCGACTTCCGGAGACTCTATCCGAACATCGAAGTGGAAGTCCGTATCTCCGATTCGCGCGAAGCCGTGGAAAAGCTTGTTACCAGGGAATCGGACATTTCGGTGACAGGGCACGGCAGGCATGCGTCCGGATTCAATACAGTTCCTTTCGCCAGGGACGAACTGGTGCTTCTTGTCTCTCCGGAGCATCCTCTCGCAGAACGTGAAAGTATCACACTGCGCGATCTGGAGAACATGGATCTCGTTGGCAGAGTCACCGGCTCCTCGACGTCCCGCATCTGGGAG
>CALFXN010000232.1 GCA_937957815.1 uncultured Synergistales bacterium | reverse complement strand
CGACGAACTCGAATCGCTGCTTCTCGACCCCGCGGACGCGCCCGCGTTCCGGCAGCGGTAAGGGAGTCGCAGGGAAAACGTCGTCGCGACGCACGCCATGTCGGTTCACCGGGACCAGTTCTCGTGGCTGACCGGCAACCTGTTGAGTTCGTTCCGGAAGGTCTTCCAGTGGGGCACGAGCCGATCCATGAGCGCGATGAACCGGGCGTTGTGCGTTGGCTCCACGAGGTGCGCCATCTCATGGGCGACGACGTATTCCAGAAACTCGCGCGGCTTGCGGGGTGTGTTCCGGATGTTTCCTGTCGCCGCCGCTCGCGGCCGGCAGCTGGAAGTCAAATATCCTTTGTGTCATAATATCCCGACTTCTCCGGCGCAGAGCGAAAAAAAACGGGCGGCGGGTGACCCGTCCCTCCGTCCTTATGATACACGGTCCGAAAACAGAGCCTCGAGAGGAGAGAATGTCCAATGAGGAAATGGCTATGGGTATTGAGTGTCGTCGCCATCGCAACCGTATTGCCGGTTCCGATGGCGCGGGCGGTGGATTCCGGCAGGGAAGCGACGCTCGAAGCCGCGTATCAGCGACTCACCAAAGCGATGGATCCGGACGACATGAAGAAGCTCTACTCCCTGCTCGACCGGATGAAAACGGCAGGGCTCGTCTACGACGAGCGACTCGTCGTCCCGGAGAGGAACGTCGTCGCGTGCAAGACTCCGGAACAGCTTCACGTCCTGTGGGGAATCATGGCGATGGATGCGACGTACGCGCTCCTGTTCGAAAAGAGCCCCGAACGCTTCGTGGCCGAGGGAAAGAAACTCGAGGAGCGCATCGCGTTCCCGCGCGACGTCCTGAAGCAGGAGAGCGTCGTGATGAACAGGGACGAGAAGGTCGACAAGTCGGTCGCCTTCACGCTCGCGATGCTGAAGACCGCGAAGACGGACCCCGTCGTGCTGAACATGTTCGTGGGAGGATTCTACGGCAGTACGATCGAACTGTTCCACCTGTTCTGCTCCCTCGGACTCGCGACGGGCGTGACGAAAGAATATCTCGAGCTCGTCAACGTCCACGTTCCGCAGCTCGCGCTGGCGAAAGAGATCCTCGACGCCTACTCCGATAACGGAGAGCTGACGAAACTGCTGGATACGGACAACAGGAGGCGGGTTATTTCCTCAATTATCGACATCATCGGCGCGAAACTCGGGAAACTGACGGAGGGTGACCTCGGGCGGATTCTGGAGATCATCGGCGCCGTCCGCGATCCTCTCGTCGCGGCCTGCAACTGACGCTCCGCCACGGGGTGCGGCCCGTTCTCCGGACCGCACCCCGTGAACCGCATTCATGACCGTCACCGAAATCGTTCTCAACGGCATTCTGAATCTCTTCGCCCTTCAGGCGGCGACGCTGCCCGAGGCAGTCCTCCCCCTTGCGCGCAAACGAGCGGCCTCCTATCTCCGCGATCATCTCGGTCTCGGAGAACCCGCCCCGTATCTCGCGCTGTACGATACGGTCCTCGAAATTCACCACACCGACGCGGGGCGCCACTCGACGGAACAGGCGCGATCCGTCGCTTCGGGACTCCGCTCCTCGCTGGCCCGGGACGGACAGTATCAGGTCGTCGTGGTTCTCGCCGACATCGAGGCGCTCGGAGAAGAGGCCGCGCCGTCCGCCGTCCGGGACGGCGTTATCGACGCGTTCGAGATTCCACGCGCGTTCGCGGGAGAATATGCCATCCTGTCCGCCCCGTCTTTTCCATGGGACGGCGCGGCGCTTTCGGAAAACTTTCTTCTTCCCGGGGAAAATCCGACCGGCAGCGCGCGCGTTCTGCGCCGCCCCCTTCACAGGAACGCGTTCGCGATTCTGCGTACCGCGGACGGTCCGCTGTTCCTCCGGAGTTCGTGCAGCGACCTTCAGCTCGACGGCGCGCCGCTTCCGTCCGGATCCGTCCGGGCGCTGAAACCGGGTTCGGTCCTCTGCGTTTCAGGCGACCGGATCCACTTTCCGGAGATCGCCGCGGCATTCTCCGCCGCGCTCGACGCGGGCGAGATTCCCGTTCTCAGAGCCGAGGGGCTCGACTTCCGGTATCCGGGGTCCGACGATGCCGGGCTCCACGACTTCAGTTTCTCCGTCTCCGGGGGCAATCTCGTCGCGATCATGGGGGGCAGCGGCTCCGGAAAGACGACGCTCCTCTCGCTGCTCACGGGCAAGTTGCGTCCCAGGGCCGGAAGGCTCCTGCTGAACGGCCGCGACGTGACCGACGGCTCCATGGCGCACACGGGAATCCTGGGGTACGTTCCCCAGGACGATCTGCTTTTCGAGGATCTCACCGTTTTCGACAACCTCTATTACTGCGCCCGCCTCAGCCTTCCGGGCCTCGACGACGCCGGGCTGCGCCGCCGGTGCCTCGCCCTGCTGGACGAGCTGAATCAGCTCGACATCGCAGAAATCCGGGTCGGAAGCCCCCTCGACAAGACCATAAGCGGCGGGCAGCGGAAACGTCTCAACATCGCGCTCGAACTCATCCGGGAGCCGGCCGTCCTCCTCGTCGACGAACCGACGAGCGGACTGTCCTCCGCGGACTCCGCGAACGTGGTCTCACTCCTGAAGGCCCAGACGGCCAGGGGAAAAATCGTGATCGCCGTCATCCACCAGCCGTCCGGCGAGGTGTTCAGGATGTTCGACCGACTCTGGATGCTCGATGCCGGAGGCCGTCCCATCTTCGACGGCAACCCCCTCGACGCGCTCGTCTATTTCCGGACGGCCTCGTACCGCGCCGGCAACGAGGAATTCGCCTGCCCGCGCTGCGGACACGTGAACCCCGAGCAGATCTTCGACATCGTCGAGGAACGGACGGTCGACGCGCGGGGGTTCCCCACGCGGATACGGAAGACGACGCCGGAGGAGTGGAACCGCCTGTACGTTCGGGAGAGGGAAAGAAGGGAAGCTCCCGGGCCGGAGCCGATTCCGGCGGAAAGCGCCTCGGCAAAACCCGCCCCGGCGGAACCGGCCGGGAAGCGCGCCGCGCCTTCCCTGCGCGAACAGTTCGCGGTCTTTTTCCTCAGGACGGCCAGGAGCCGGATCGCCAACACGGGCTACCGAATGGCCGCGACACTGGAGCCTCTCATTCTGGCACTGGCGGCGGGCTTTCTCTTCCGGGGCTTCCGGGGCGCGGAGTACGTGTTCAGAAACAACGCCAACGTGCCGGGGTATTTCTTCATCAGCGCCGTGATCGCGGTCTTCCTCGGCATGGCGCTCGCGGCCGACGAGATCAACGGAGACCGCAAAATCCTCGAACGGGAACGGCTTCTCGGACTCGACCGTCGATGCTATCTCGCGTCCAAGGCCTTCTGGCTCCTTCTCGTGTGCGGTCTCCAGACGGGGCTCTACGCAACGCTGGGCAATCTCATCCTCGAAGTCCCGTCTATGGGGCTCTGGACGTGGATCATCCTCTTCAGCACGTCCGTCTCCGCCGCAATGCTGGGGTTGATCCTCTCGGACGCGATCCCGTCGCCATCGGCGATCCACATCATGATCCCCGTGCTGCTCGCGCCCCAGATCATTCTCGGCGGGGCCGTCATTCCGTTCGACGATCTCCTGCCCTCCGGCGCGGGCAACCGGAATGTCCCGATCATCGCCGACGTCATGCCGACGCGATGGGCCTACGAAGCCCTCATGGTGCAGCACTATCGCGGGAACCCGTTCAACGCCCCCCTCTTCGGGGACGATACCGTCGCCAAGCGGCTGGACTTCCTCATCGGCGTCCACCTGCCCGAACTCCGGGGGCTTGCGAGCTACCCGTTCGTCCCCTCGACGACGCCGGACGACGGGGAAATCGCCCATCGCCTCTCCGTGCTTCGCAACGAACTGGACGCCCTGTCCCGCGAAACCGGAATCCCATGGCGGGATGACGGCGTCCCCGAATCCGACCTGACGCCGGACGCATATACGAAGGAGATCCGGCAGCGCGTCTTCGCGCACCTGAAACGGGTCGAACGCCTTCTGAAAACCGAGAGGGACGAGGCCGTCGCGCGCCGGAACGCCACTGAAGACACGGTCCGGAAGAGGCTCGGAAACGCGGGATACGACCACTTCATGGACATGAACTTCAACAAAGAAACGGAGAAGCGCCTGTTGGGAATCACGTTCGACGACCGGATCGTCATCTCCGGATCGAGGCTCGTGAGCAGGGTGTTGCCGATCGCGACGCCCCCGGAGTCGTGCTTCGGACGGGCCCATCTCTTCGCTCCCTTCAAGCGGCTGGGAGATCGCGACATTCCGACCCCCGCGTTCGACGTCGGGGCCCTGTGGCTCCTCTCGGCGCTCTTCTACGGAGCCCTGTCGCTCCGCGTTCCGGAGCGCGCCGCACGCTTCCTGACGCTGGCGTTCAGCGGAAAATCGCCAACGCGCGCCAAACGACGTCTTACGGTTCCGTGACCTTCCGGCGGATCATCCTTTACGGAACGCCGGTATTCTGTGCGCGCAGGAGAGTTCCATCGGCGGGGGGATCGTATTGCAGACGACTTCGATGATCGACATGACGCCCCGGGATATCGTGGATCAGTTCCGTATGCTCATTCGCGACGGAGGGATCAGACCGGTGTTTCAGCCAATCGTTGATATTCGCGGAGGTTCGGTGTTCGGGTACGAGGTCCTGTCGCGCGGGAAACCGCCCCTCGAATCCCCGGAGGCGTTCTTTCGCGTTGCGCGCGAGAACGACATGCTCTGGGAATGCGAACAGGCGTGCCGGAAAGCCGCGTTTTCGAGCGGTCCGTTCAAGGCGTGGAACAAAGATGCGCGCCTCTTCATCAACGTCAGCCCCGAAATTTTCGTCGATCCCAGGTTCCGGCGGACGTTTTCGGCCGCGCGCCTCAAGGAAGCGGGTTTCTCGGAGCGACAAATGGTTTTCGAGATCACGGAGAAGTGTTCCGTCCCGGATTACCGCGCGTTGTCGGAGGCCGTCGCCCACTTCAGGCATCAGGGATTCGAAATCGCGCTCGACGATCTCGGGGCCGGAAAT
>CALFXN010000231.1 GCA_937957815.1 uncultured Synergistales bacterium | reverse complement strand
GTTTCCGTCCTGAACGGCGACGCGCTCGACGGATCGGAGCCGCTGCGGCTGAGCGTCCTTCTCGAAGGCGAGGGAGACTTCGGCGACGACGAGCGCCCCGTCGCCTTCGATATCGCGACGCAGCGGCTCAGGAAGGTGCGCTCCGGCGACGGTTCGGGCGGCGACTCGAAAGACGACCGGCTGAAGCCCGGAGACGTCGCCGAGGACCGAATCGTCGTGCGCGCCCTAGCCTCCGACGGCGGCGGCCCCGAACTCGCCCGGGCCGAAGTCGTCGTTCGCGTGCTGCTCCCCGGCGACGACAGCGCGCGCGACGTTCCCCTCTACCGCCACATCGAGACACGGCGCGACGGAAGCATGAAGGAACGCTACACGTACGTGAAGCGGTTCTCCGGAATGCCTCCGGAATGGAAGGCGGACGGCGTCGAAGTCTATCACGGCGACTACGAGGTCTTCTCGGGCGACGGTTCTACGCGCCTCGAGCTGCGCCCCTACCGTTTCGGCGTGCTGCACGGAAAGCTCCGCTTCTACAACCAGAAGGGGCAGCTCGTCCACGAGGTCCCGTACGAGAACGGCGTGACGCACGGCGACGACATCCGCTTCGACCCGGACAGCGCGGGACGCCTCGTGATGCGCTACGACAACGGATGGGCCGCCGAAAAAAACGCTACCGGAACGACCGGGCAGCCGTACGTTCATATCACGTACGAGAAGATGACGCTCCCGGACGGCTCCCTCGCCATGAAGGGCGAGGCGACGCGCTGGTGGGCGAACGGGAAGCTCCGCTGGCAGGGAAAGTACGAGGGCGTCTGGCAGGACCTCAATTCCCTCGGTGGCGCGCGCGGCGAGGAGATAAGGGGCAAGACGGGGACATGGACCGTGTACCACGAGAACGGCCAGGTCGCCGAACGCGGCGACTACGCGAAAGGGTATGCGGAGGGCGTCCACGTCATATACGACGAGCAGGGCCGCGTCGTGTCGCGGGGACCTTACTTCCGCGGACTCGAACAGGGACGATGGAAGGGGTATGAGTACCGCGAGAAAGACACCGTCCGCAGGTGGACCGTCTTCGAAAACGGGCGGGCCGTCGATTCGGGAATCGAGGAATAGGGCGGACCGCTCCCGGCGAGGATCTGTGTTCGCCCCGAGGGGCTGCGTTCGCCGCGAGAAGGGGCGCGCCTTCGTTCCGGGAATGCCCGGGACTTTTGGCCCCCACTGGCAGGGACGCTGAAGGTACGCTATTATACAGACTATTAGGCAGAGTTCTCCGGGAAGGAGAGGGTCCGCATGAAGCTCCGCGCGCGGGCGATTTCGGTATTCGTTGTTCTGACGCTCGCGATACTTCCGCTCGCGACATGGCCGTTCGCGATGCGGGCAGCGTCCGCTGACGCCGGAACGGACGGGCGCGCTTCCGCGGCCAGGATCCCGGAGCCTCCGTCCGATTCTCCGCTGCGGACGGCTCTCGGCGCCCTTCTCCGCGAGAGGGAGCGCCGGAGAGCCGTCCGCAGCGGAGAATCGGAAGATCGGAAGAGCACACGTCTGAACTCCAGTCACGTGGCCTTATC
>CALFXN010000230.1 GCA_937957815.1 uncultured Synergistales bacterium | reverse complement strand
GACCACCGAGATCTACACTCTTTCCCTACACGACGCTCTTCCGATCTAGTTCATGGTGCGCAACACCTACATCTATCCGCCCGCCGCGTCGATGCGGATCATCGGCGACATCTTCGCCTACACGTCGAAGCACATGCCGAAGTTCAACAGCATCAGCATCTCGGGCTATCACATGCAGGAGGCCGGGGCGACCGCGGATATCGAACTCGGCTACACGCTCGCCGACGGGCTCGAATACATCCGAACCGGCCGGAACGCCGGCCTTGGCGTCGACGACTTCGCGCCGCGCCTGTCGTTCTTCTGGGCGATCGGCAAGAACTATTTCATGGAAGTCGCCAAGATGCGCGCCGCACGGATGCTCTGGGCGAAGATCGTCAAACAGTTCGAGCCGAAGAAGGCGAAGTCGATGGCGCTTCGCACGCACTGCCAGACCTCGGGCTGGAGCCTGACCGCGCAGGACCCGTTCAACAACGTCACGCGGACGTGCATCGAAGCGATGGCCGCCGCACTCGGTCACACGCAGTCGCTTCACACGAACGCGCTCGACGAGGCGATCGCGCTTCCCACGGACTTTTCGGCGCGCATCGCGCGGAACACGCAGCTCTACATCCAGGACGAAACGAGCGTCTGCAAGGTCATCGATCCCTGGGGAGGGTCGTACTACGTCGAATCCCTCACGGACGAACTCATCCGGCGCGCGTGGGCGCACATCCGGGAGGTCGAGGAACTCGGCGGAATGTCCAAGGCGATCGACACCGGGCTGCCGAAGATGCGGATCGAGGAGGCCTCGGCGCGGCGGCAGGCGCACATCGACTCCGGACGGGAGAAGATCGTCGGCGTCAACGCCTGGCGCCTGGAGCGGGAGGATCCGATCGACATCCTGGAAGTCGACAACACGGCCGTCCGGCAGGCGCAGATCGAACGGCTCGCGAAGCTGCGCGCGAATCGCGACGGCGACAGGGTTCGCTCGTGCCTCGACGCGATCGCGCATTCGATGGAGACGGGCGAGGACAATCTTCTGGAACTCGCCGTGGAGGCGGCCCGGGCCCGTGCGAGCCTCGGCGAGATATCGGACGCGGTCGAAAAGGTCTGCGGACGCCACAAGGCGATCATACGGTCGATATCGGGTATCTACAGCAGCGAGTTCGCCGACGACGAGATCATCGAAGAGGTCCGGCGGATGACCGACGAATTCGAGGAGCGCGAGGGGCGCCGCCCGCGCATCATGGTCGCGAAGATGGGCCAGGACGGGCACGACCGCGGGGCGAAGGTCGTCGCGACCGCGTACGCGGACATGGGGTTCGACGTGGACGTCGGCCCCCTCTTCCAGACGCCCGCGGAAACGGCGCAGGACGCCGCGGACAACGACGTCCACATCGTTGGCATGAGTTCGCTCGCGGCGGGACACAAGACGCTCCTGCCGCAGCTCATGGAGGAGCTTCGCCTGCGCGGCCGCGAGGACATCATGGTCATCGTCGGAGGCGTCATCCCCGCGCAGGACTACGAATTCCTTCGCTCCCACGGGGCCGCGGCGATCTTCGGGCCCGGAACGGTGATCCCGGCCGCCGCGAAGGAGATGCTCGAGATCCTCAACAGGCGTCTCGCCGCGACGGGGAAGAGAGAATTCTGATGGCGGAAACGTACAGACCCGAGTGGACGCCGGAAGATGCCGACTCCCGGTTCGCCTGCCGCGTGATGACCGGCGTGAGCGACGCGAAAGACGGAGCCGGACCGGGACGCGTTTCGGCGTCAGGACCGAAAGCGCTCTCCGTCGACGACTATGTCGATGGGGTCCTGCGCGGTGACCGGATGATCCTCTCGCGCGCGATCACGATGATCGAAAGCAACGCGCCGAAGCATTTCGGGACGGGGCAGGAGATCGTCGGAAGGATCCTCCCGCATTCGGGAAGGGCGCTTCGCGTCGGAATCACGGGCGTTCCCGGCGCGGGGAAGAGCACGTTCATCGAGGCGCTCGGATGTCTTCTGTGCGGGCGGGGACATCGGGTCGCCGTCCTCGCGGTGGATCCGAGCAGCAGCGTGTCGCGCGGAAGCATCCTCGGCGACAAGACGCGCATGGAAAAGCTCGCGCGGGAGGCGAACGCTTTTATCCGTCCGTCCCCTTCCGGGGGAACGCTCGGCGGCGTCACGCGGAAGAGCCGGGAGACGCTGCTCCTCTGCGAAGCCGCGGGGTACGACGTCGTCCTCGTGGAAACGGTCGGTGTCGGGCAGGGGGAGACGACCGTCCGTTCGATGGTCGATTTCTTTCTCGTGATCGTTCTGACGGGGGCGGGTGACGATCTTCAGGGAATCAAGAAGGGGGTCATCGAACTTGCCGACGCGATCCTCGTCAACAAAGCGGACGGGGATAACAGGGAAAGGGCGATGGTCGCCCGCGCCGACTACAACCAGATCCTGCACTACCTGCGGCCGGCGACCGACGGATGGGCGACGCACGCGTACGCATGTTCGTCCGTCACCGGCGAAGGAATAGAGAACATCTGGAGGGTCGTTCTCGAGTTCCGGGATCGCATGAAGATGTCAGGGGTTTTCGAGAAGCGGCGACGGCTTCAGGCCCTCGCGTGGGTCGACGGCATGGTCGACGAGCATATCCGGAACCGGATGGCTCGGAATCCGATGGTTGTCGCCCGACGGAAAGAGATCGAACGACGCGTCATGGCGGAAGACATTTCTCCGACGCAGGCGGCGAAGATACTGATCGATACGGTCGACGAAGCGATGTCGCTGAAAGAATTCTGACCGTATCCGTGCTTTATCATGCAGAACAGATACTACGGTATTGTTGTGCTTGACAATGGAAACCGGAGGACCTACGATATCCGGCAATTCGCGGTTTGAAACTCTTTTTTGTCAGGAAGGGGGCGGGGATTCGTGAAGCGATCGAGTGTGGTTTCGCTTTCCGACACAGGACTTTGGTTCGTCTATTTCGGCTTTCGCGGCGGATCCTCTTCCGAATCCGACGACTGAGAGTCGTATGGATGCGAAGGAAGAGCCCCGCCGGGAGTCATCGGCGGGGCTCTTTTGTATCGAAGGGGGCGTCGATATTCAGCCGGAAGAAAAACGCGCGCCAAAGAGGGAAATAGCGGACCGGAGCCCATATTTCGGGAGAGAGACGGAGGGTTGAATCATGGCTGAAGAAAAGCGTGAAAAAGGATCGAGTATCCTGACATTCTTTATGGACTGCGACTGGTACAAAAAATATCTTCTTCCCGGCTTCATCGCCCAGTCGGTTCTGATCGCGGGCGGTTACGGAACGGGCCGGGAGCTTGTGGAGTATTTCGTTCAGTACGGACCGACGGGCGGTCTCATGGGCATGGGGCTCACGACCGTTCTCTGGGCGGCGCTCTTTGCGCTCAGCTTCGAGTTCGCCCGGGTGTTCAAGGCCTATGACTATCGGACGTTCTTCGAGAAGCTCATCGGCAAGGGGTGGGTCGTCTACGAAATCTGCTTCATCGTTCTTCTCTTTCTCATCATGGGGGTCGTCGGCGCGGCATCGGGCAGCATTCTTCGGGACACGCTCGGCATTCCGCCGATCGTGGGCTCCGGAATATTCCTCGTCTTCGTCGCCTGGCTCACGTACAGCGGCAGCAAGATGATCGAGGTCGCCCTTTCCTGGTGGTCATACGTTCTGTACGCCGTCTACATCTACTTTCTCTATCTCGGCATCACGCAGTTCGGCGGCGCGATTTCCGCGAACTTCTCGGCCGGAACCGTCAAGGCCGGATGGGCCATGGGAGGCTTCCAGTACGCCTTCTACAACGTCGCAGTCGTATCGACGGTGCTCTTCTCGCTGAATTACCTCGAGACGCGGCGGGAGGCGATCATCTCCGGAATCGTGGCCGCCCTGATATGCATCGCTCCTGCGATTCTCTTCTACATCGTCACCGTCGGCTTCTATCCCGATGTCCTGAGCATGGAAATCCCTGCGAACGGCATCATCGCGAAGCTCGGCGGCAGATTCCTGCTGCCCGTCTGGCTCGTTGTGCTCTTCGGAACGATGATCGAGACCGGAGTCGGATTCTTCCACTCGATCAACGAACGGATCAACTCGGCAGTGACCGCGAAGCGCGGCTACGGCATCAGCAACATGACCCGGGGGCTCGTCGGCGCGGGGCTCGCGATCATGGGACTCGGGATCTCCAACTTCGGGCTCATCGGCCTGATCGCGAAGGGCTACGGAACGATCAGCTGGTTCTTCTTCATCCTTCAGGGAGTCGCGCTGTTCACGATCGGTATCTGGAAGATCAGACGACATACGGCCGCCTGAGACACCGGCGATCGAACCGGGGGCGGGGCCTTCCGAATCGGGGAGGCTCCGCTTTTGCGTCTTTCAGATTCAGCCGGGAGGATAAAAAGAAAGAACAGTTTTATTTACATACTAATTTGCAATAGGCACTTTATGAATGCAATCCTATAATGGTCCCCGGAGACGATCTGCCGGGAGGGTGAGAGGGATGGCGGCACGAGTCAGGCGACCCATAGCGGTCAAGTTGATTCTCATGATGGCAGTCATGATTCTCCTGTCGGTGATCTGCCCCGCTGCGCTTTCGATTCGTCGCTTCTCGCGAACACGCCGGCCCTGCGGGAAGTCGTCCGTTCGGGCGATCCGGAGGCGATCGGAAGGGAGCTCGCGGCGATTGCGGGGCGCGACAACGGAGCCGGACGAAAGGTCGATTTCCTTACCGTGACCGACGCGGCCGGTGTCGTCGTGAAACGCTCCTACAGCGACAAACGGGGAGATTCCGTCGCGAACCTGTACACCGTTTCGGAAGCTGTCGCAGGAAAGACGGTTTCCGCGATCGAGCCCGGGCGGTCATTTTGCTGATGGCCTGCGCGGCCGTTCCGATACGGGATTCGGACGGAAAAATCCTCGGCACGATCGTTGCGGGGTACGACCTGTCGAAAAACGAACTCGTCGATGGAGTGAAACGCCTGTTCGGGACGGATGTCACCCTTTTCGGAGGCGACGTGCGCTATTCAACGACGATCGTCGCGGACGGAAAACGCGCGACGGGGACCAGACTCGCAGCGCCTGTCGCGGACGCGGTCCTGAAGCGAAAGGAAGAATTCAGGGGACGGACAGGTATCCTCGGCGTCCCGTTCCTGACATCCTACAGGCCGATGCTTTCTCCGTCCGGCGAAGTCATCGGCGCCTGTTTCGCGGGAAAGAGTCTCGTCGGCGTCTTCGACGCGACGAAGACCTTCGTGATCTTTCTTTCGATCGTCATGGGAATTTCGGTCGGATTCTTTCTCGTCGTAACGTTCCTGTTCGCGCGAAAGATCTCCCGGCCGCTGAAACTCCTGGTCGAAGTGATCCGGCATGTCGAAGACGGCGACCTTTCCGTTTCGGGAGGTGGCATTTCGACGGGGAGCGGGGATGAGATCGAGATCCTCGCCGCCGCACTCGCGAAGATGGTCGAGACGCAGCGTTCCACGATCGAAAGCGCGCGGGCGAGCGCGGTTGAGACCGAAGAAAAGGCGAGGGGTCTTTCGGAACTCTCCGGCAGGACGACGGCCGCGATGGAGCGGATCGAGCGGCAGGTCGGACGGCTCGCGGATCTTGCGGCGAATAATGCGGCCGCCCTGCAGCAGAGCGGTGCCGGAGTCCACAAGATCGTGGCGGACGAGGTTCGCAAGCTCGCGGAGGAATCGGACCGCGCCGCGGGACAGGTCGACAGGATCGTGGGGGAACTCAAGAACAGCGCGAACACGGCACTCGCCTCGATGCACGAAGTGGATGCGATCGTCGACGGGACGATACGGAAGGCCGGAGATGCCGGCAGGCAGCTCGATGCCGCGTTGCAGGAGATCACCCGGATCAGCGACGAGATCCACAACATCGCCGCGTCGGCCGAAGAACAGGCTGCGGCGAGCGAGCAGGCGACCGAGGGCCTCGACAGCGTCACGAGGGCGCTCGAAGAGGAGGTTCACTCCGTCGAAACGATACGGGGCGCCGCATCGGAAGCGACCGTCGCGTCCCGGACGACCGACGACGAATCTCGCGCGATGCAGCGCGACGCGCGCGGACTCCTCGAGGTTCTCGCCCGTTTCCGGACGACCGCCGGAGAATCGGACCGCCTCATGCCCACCTAGAAAAGATTCCTGTATACCTCTTTTTCGTATTGACAGGCAACGGAAAAGAGGTATACTCACACCGTGACGTAAGTTTGATTCATAAAACATTCGAGCGGCTCGGACGATTGAGAGAAAGAAATCGTGCGTTTTCATGGAAAGGGGGATGCCCCTTTTCTTTTTCGCCCCGAGCGAGTTTGAGTAATAAAACAATGTCTTGCGCAGTAGAGGAGGGTGATTTCGCGATGCAATGGATCTTTGTCCTGGCGGTTCTCGGGATTGCTTCGTGGGTTGTGTACCGACAGATTCTCGGTGTCTTCAGGGGAGAATGGTGCGGAAGCTGCAGTGCCTGCGGCGGATGCTGCGGCGCGGTCCACCGGAAAGGCACGCCTTCTCGCGGCGGAAACGCAAAAGACGGGAAGTCCGACAACTGATGCCGATATCGGGGGGGAGCGCCCGGTCTCTGTGCTCGAAACAAACGCGCCTCTGCCATGGGTGTGAAGAATTGCAGGTTTGCAGTACCTCCTTCCGGCTCAGAAGCGCTTCCTCCCGCCCCTTTTCTGAAACGACTCTGTCTTCGAGGTGATTGCAGTGACGCTTGACGAGATGAACCCCGGCTCGCGAGGCCGGGTCCTCCGGAATCGCGCGGCCGGAGTGTTGCAGCGGAGGCTTATGGATATGGGGTTCCATCGTGGGGTAGAAGTCGAGGTTATTCGCAACGCTCCGCTCGTCGATCCGGTTGAATTTCTGCTTGACGGGCAGTATGTGAGCCTGCGTCACGCCGAGGCCCGGAATATCGAGGTGGAATCGCAGTGAAAGAGAATCGCGTCGTCGCTCTCGCGGGGCAGCCGAACTGCGGCAAGTCGACGATCTTCAATATGCTGACAGGGGCCAGACAGTATGTCGCGAACTATCCCGGCGTTACGGTCGACATCAAGCGGGGGTTCCTTCGTTCCGGCGCGGGTGCGATCGAAATCGTCGATCTTCCGGGCGCGTACAGTCTGACGTCGTATTCGTCGGAAGAGATGGTAACGCGCGATTTCATCCTGAACGACGCCCCGGATGTCGTTCTCAACGTCATTGACGCGTCGAATCTCAAGAGAAGTCTGTGCCTGACCTTCCAGATCCTCGAGATGGAAGCGCCGCTGATCGTCGATCTGAACATGACCGACGTCGCGGCGGGACGCGGAATGTCGATCGATGCGAAGGTCCTTTCGCGGGAGCTCGGCGTTCCCGTCGCATCCACCGTCGGAAACCGCAGGAAGGGCGGCCGGGAACTCAAGACGCTCCTCGAGGCGGTCCCGAAGGGATCGAGGGAGTTCCGCTTGGACTACGGAACACTCGAACAGGACCTCCTCGAGACGGAAGTCGAGCTCGGGACGATCTTTCACGAACAGACGCTGCCGTGGCGCTGGATGGCGCTGAAGCTGTTCGAAAAAGACGACAGCGTGTGCACTCGGGTCGCGTCGATCGGAGAGAGGGGCGTCGCGCTCCTGAAAGAGGTCGAACGTCGCGCGAAGGAGTTCGAAAAAAAAGAAAAGGACGACCCCGCAAGTCATATCGGATATGTCCGCCATCTCAGGGCGGAAGAGATCGAGCGAGCGAGCGTCGTGCGCACTCCCGGCGCGAATCGCGATCTCACGGACCGAATCGATTCCGTCGTCGTCAACCGGTTCTTCGGACCTGTCCTGCTACTCGGAATCATCTACGCGCTCTACGAATTGTCGATCGTATGGGGCTACAAACTGACGGAATATGTGGTCCCATGGCTCAATCGTTTCCAGATGTCCGTCGAAGGATATCTCCCGGTCGCGGGCTTCTGGCAGTCGCCGATGCTCCGCTCGCTCGTCGGCGACGTTCTGACGTCGATCAATTCAGTGCTCATCTATATCCCCATTTTCCTGATTCTCTTCGCATGCATCGCGTTTCTCGAAGATGTGGGGTACATGCCGCGGATGGCATTCATTCTCGATCGCGTCTTCCGCCGGTTCGGCCTGCACGGCCAGTCGACGCTTCCGTTGATCCTGGGGGGGATTTTCATCGGCGGATGCGCCGTGCCCGGAGTCATGGCGACACGGGTGATTGCCGACGACCGCGCGCGCTTCGCGACGATCCTGGTCGTCCCCCTGATGAACTGTATGGCGAAAATTCCACTCTACACGCTGCTCATCAGCATCTACTTCGTCGGTTCCGAGGGTGGAATGATGCTCTTCATCTCGAGCATCACGATCGTCGCGGCGCTCGCGGTCGCAAAGGTTCTCTCCCTGACCGTACTCCGCCAGCGTCCGTCCTCGCCGTTCGTCATGGAGATGCCCCCGTACCATATGCCGACCGTCCACGGGATCGCGTCCAGGTCGATCGAGCGGACGTGGCTCTTCTGCAAGAAGATCCTGAGCGTCATCATGCTCGTCTCCGTCGCGGTCTTCTTTCTGACGAACTACCCGGGGTTGCCGGAGGAAAGCGTCCGGGGATACGAAAGGAAGGCCGCGGACATTCGCGCGGGATTCCTTCGCGAGATCGAGGGGACGTCGTACGCCAAGACTCTCCGCGACGAGGATGCTTTCCTTCGGTATCTCGACATGTCAGACAGGTTCCGCCAGTCCCGCCTCGCGGGCGCCGACGCCGAATCGCTCGTGAAGCGCTTCTCGGCTGAAGACGCGACGCTTGCGTCGATGATGGCGGGAAAGGGAGACGAATTCCGGAAGCTCGACAAAGCTGCAAAGAAACTCAGGAACGGCCGCCTGTCCCTTATCCGGGACGCGTCCTCCGAGAGACTGAACGGAAGCGTCCTCGGCCGGATCGCCGCGTTCCTGGAACCCGCGACGCGCTTCGCCGGCTTCAACAGGAAGGTCAATGTGGCGCTCCTGAGTTCCCTCGCGGCCAAGGAGAGCAGCGTCGCGACGCTCGGCGTTCTCTATCAGCCGCAGGACGACGCGGGAAAGACGCTCGGAGAGCGGATGAAGGAGCAGGAGCGGGGGTTTACGCCGCTGCACGCTCTCGCGCTGATGGTGTTCATGGCGTTCTATCCTCCCTGCGTCGCGACGCTGCTGATGGTTCGCGTCGAAACGCGAAGCTGGCTCTGGTCCCTGTTTGCCCTCGTGTACCCCACGGCGCTCGGACTCGGATGCGCGTCGCTGATCTACAGCGGCGGCAAGGCTCTCGGCCTGACCGGTTTGCCGGCGGCATGGGCGTTCTTCGGTCTTCTGGGAGCGGTCGCGCTGCTGCTCGGGATGATTCCTTCCGCGAATATTGAAGACGAAGCGGACGGAGTGGTTTTTGAGAGGAGGTGAACGAAGTGCGACGCATCATGATGTGTCTTCTGGCGCTCATTGTCTGTCTTGCGGGCGTGAATCCCGCCGCTGCGCATACGCCGCTGTGTTCCTGCTATCTCAATTCCGACGGGACGGTGACGTGCGAGGGGGGGTTTTCCGACGGTTCCTCTGCAACGGGAGTTTCCATGACGGTCAAGGCCGCGGATGGTTCCGTGCTGACTTCCGGCAAGATCGACGAAAACGGCGAGTTCTCATTCGAGAAACCGAAAGTTCCGTTCGTGGTCGAGTTCAACGCCGGTCCAGGTCATGAAGTGACGGTCAAGGGCGAGGATATCAAGTAGAAAGCTGTTTGAATGTCAGGGCGTCCAAGGCGGGGAGTCCCGGGCGAAGGACGCCGTACCGAAAACGAGGAGGACGAAATTATGTTCCATGGAACCGTGAAACATGCAGTACTGCGCGCAGCAATCGCGATCGCCGTTTTCTCAGTGTTCATGACATCGGGCGCCGCGTGCGCGCACGATTTCTGGGTCAATGCCTCCGGACCGAAGGATGGCATCGTCAGAGCCGAAATCGGCTACGGACACGATTTCCCGAAACCCGAACCGATACCGGCGGATCGCACGAAAATCTTCGAGGGGCTTCAGCTTGCGACGCCGAACGGCATGACGCCGCTCGCGCAGATCGGAGAGAACTACGCGTACGAAGGGAAAGCGGAGTTGAAGAAGGGAAGTTTCCTTGTTCTCGGAACCTACCGTCCGACCTTCTGGTCCAACGGACCCGACGGCTGGGCGCAGAAGGACAGGACGCAGCGCGCGGACGCTACCTACTGCGAAGAGGTCACGATGTTCGCGAAAACGATTCTCGACATCGAGGGGAGCCGTGAGGCGGATTTCATCTCGAAGCCCACGGGACAGCGCCTCGAGATCGTTCCTCTGGTTCACCCCGCGACGGTCAGGCCCGGAGAGAAGTTCCCGGTCAGGATTCTTTTCGAGGGAAAGCCCATGAAGACGGCGAAGCTCGAAGCGACGTTCGCCGGCTTCTCGAATAAGGAATACAAGGCGTTTGTCGGACGGACCGATCTCGACGGCGTCGTCGAGATCATCCCGCTGAAGGCGGGGTACTGGTTCGCCGAGGCGGAATACTCTTTTGCGCACCCCCAGAAGGATAAAGCCGACAAAGTTCTGCTGCTGACGACGTTGAGTTTCCGTATCGGAGAATAATCTGCGAACGGTCGTCCCTCCGGAGCGGTGCGAACGCTGAACCGCTCCGGAAGCGGCGAACGTTCCGGTATGGCATCCCGGTGTCACACGACGCTTTCTTCGGGTTTTTCCGGAGAAGCGAGCAGTAAGGAGGATGTGATCGTACGATGAAACGACTTGCGTTGGGATTCGCGGTTGCGTGCCTGTGCGTCGCGTTCGGATCGGCGCCCGCGTGTGCGCACTTCCAGATGGTCTATACCCCGGAGAGTGCCCTTCAGAAGTCGCAGGATGTGACGCTCAAGATCGTGTTCACGCATCCCTTCGAGGCGGGGCACACGATGGACATGGCGGGGGTCGAGGAGTTCTTCGTCGTCCACAAGGAGAAGAAGGAAGACCTCAAGAAGCGTCTTCTTCCGATCCGGTGGACCAGTCTGACGAACGACGGTCTGGGATACGAGGCTGCCGTTCCGCTAAAGGGAATGGGAGATTACGTCTTCGGACTCGTTCCGGCGCCGTACTTCGAGAAGGCGGAAAACGCATGGATGCAGCAGTGCACGAAGACGGTCGTCAGCGTTGCCGGATTGCCGACGGACTGGGACGCCGAAATCGGGCTTCCTGCGGAGATCGTTCCTCTCGACAAGCCGTACGGGCTCTGGACGGGCAACGCTTTCCGGGGCGTCGTGAAGGCGAACGGACAGCCGGTTCCGTTCGCGGAAATCGAAGTCGAATACATGAACCACGAACCCGATGTCGCGCACAATTGTTTCGCGAAGGACGCGAAGGTCGAGGCGCCGCAGGACGCTTTCGTCACGCAGACGATCCGTGCGGACGCGAACGGAACATTCGTGTATTCGATCCCGAAGGCGGGGTGGTGGGGCTTTGCCGCACTCGGAGTCATCACCCGCGACTATAAGGGAGCGGAGCTTGGGGTCGACGCCGTCATCTGGGTTCAGGCGCGGGATATGAAATAAGGTTCCGATGCCGGGGAGGGAAAGGTAAGGCTTTTCCCCGTTGACCCTTCGCTCCTTTCTCTCTCCGGCATCGGGTTTCTCTTCGGCATTTCGGCGAGGTTCTCCATGCGACGACGCTTTCTTTCTTTCATATGCACACTCCTTCTGGTCTTCCTCTCTTCCGAAGAGGCTTTCGCGTACGGAACACTGACCGTCGCGGTCGAGGCGGGGAATCAGCCCTTCTCGCAGGTCAGTGGCGAGGAATCGGCCGGATACGACATCGATCTGTGGATGGCGCTCGCGCAGAAAGCGGATGTCGAAATCCGGTTCGTCCGCGTCCCGCTGGGGAAGCTCGCGGATGCGCTCCGGGACGGAACCGCGGGGGGGGCGATTCTTCCCGGGGACGGGGATCCCGGTTGTTCGATTCCCGTGGACACGCTCCGTCTCGCGCTCTTCGGGACGAAAAACGCTCTCGGGAGCCCGGGCTGCGTTTCCGTGGCCGTCTCCGACGCGGCGTTTCTTCCGCTCGGGCTGTGCTCCCGATTCGGGGCGTGTCGCATCACGAAAACGCGGGAAGAGGCGATCGAAGGCGCGCGAGAAGGAGCGCCGGCGCTGATCCCCGAGTATCAGGGGCTGCATCTCGTTCATGGAACCGATGCGTCGGGGTTGAGCGTCTCGATCATCGCCGACGTCGGCGTTCCCCGGCGGATCGTGCTCGCGGGAGAAGCGAAGCCGCTGCTGTCGGCGCTTCGCCGGGCCTATACCGCTCTCGGAAAGGACGGAACGATATCGACGCTTCACGACCACTGGTTCAGTATCTATGAAAATGGGCGCATCGATACCGCTCGCTTCGAGCGGGGAATGAAGGTCATCGCGGTCGCGGGAGGCATAGCGGTTATCTGGATTTTCGCGCTTCGTTGCCGGGTTCGCTCGAAAACCCGGGAACTCTCCGTCCAGCTCGCGAAAAGCGAATCCGCGGAACGGGAAGTGGTGCGTCTCAATTCCGAGCTCCTGCGTACGCAGTCGGAGATTGCGTACACGCTCGGAGAGGTGATCGAGACCCGCTCGCACGAAACGGCGAACCATGTCCGGCGCGTCGCGGCGATCAGCGAGTATCTTGCGATGAGACGCGGCGTCCCGCCGGATGAGGCGAAAACGATCGGGCTCGCGTCGTCGTTCCATGACGTCGGAAAAATCGGCATCCCCGACGCGATCCTGAACAAGCCCGGCCGTCTGTCGGCGGAGGAATTCGAGAGAGTCAAGACGCACACAACTATCGGTTACAGAATACTGAGCGCGACCGGGGGAGCGTTTTTCGATCTCGCTGCGACAATCGCGCTCGAACATCACGAACGATGGAATGGCGGAGGATATCCCAACGGATTGAATGGAACCTCGATTCGTCCTGAAGCGAGGATCGTCGCGATTGCGGACGTGTTCGACGCGTTGTCTGGAAAGAGGGTATACAAACCGGCGTGGCCACTCGATCAGGTGATCGAACTCATTATGCGGGAACGCGGCGGACATTTCGAACCCGCTCTCGTCGATCTGTTCATCGCGTCGATCGACGACGTGCTGACGATATGCCGGGAGTATCCGGATGCGAAGGCGGATTCGGAACACCCGCGTGAATTGGTCCGTCTGGCGTGCGTCTCCTGACGCGCGCCGATTGCGGAACGGTGGCGAACCGCACGGAGGCGTTGTGCGATTCGTCGGGGAAAAACGTACTGAGGAGGAATACGGTGTGAGGAAGTTCGGTTTTCTGATTGCTGTGCTTGCGCTCGTCAGCGTTTCCGCGCCGGCGTTCGCCGCGAATCCGTTCATGGACGTGCCTTCGGGGCATTGGGCGTACGACGCCATCGGGCAACTCGCGGCATCCGGCGTCCTGTCCGGATACCCCGACGGGACGTATAAGGGGAACCAGCCGGCGACACGGTACGAAATGGCTTCCGCGCTCGCCCGGTCGCTTGCGAACGTCGATATGGCCAAGGCGAGCAAACAGGATGTCGAAATGCTCAAGCGGCTCGTCATGGAATTCAGGGACGAGCTTGACGCGCTCGGCGTCAGGGCCGACAAGATCGATCGGCGCGTCGCGCAGCTCGAGTCCGACATCGGCGGATGGAAGGTCACGGGATCGTTCCTGATCTCCATGAAATGGGCGAAAGAGGAAGGAACCCTGTACGCGACGGCGGGAAAGACGGATTATGCTTTCCCCGAGGACGACAACTACATCGATTTCGAGAAGCGCGTCGATGACAAGGTGACGTTCTCGGCGCGGTTCCAGTACGACGGGGAAGACGGAATTCTGTGGCGCCGCATGTATCTCACCGTCGCGCTGCCGTGGGATATCTCGATGCGCGTGGGAAAGTTCTATGTGGAGTATGAAGGCGGCTTTTTCGACGAGGACTGCGGCGACAGTACGTTCATGTACAAGAGCAACTGGAAGGGACTGGAGTTCACGAAGCCCTTCTCCATGGGGTCATGGTACTTCCTGGTGGCGCATCAGGAGGAGAGCGACAGCGACGGGTACCCGGACGCGGCATACGGATGGAGCGAAGTCGAGGCGAATCTCTTTCACGTGGGGATCAAGCTTGATTTCAACGAACGGTTCAGCCTCGGGTTGAACGGAATGCTCTTCGACCAGCAGGATGACGACGGCCTTACGTGGAAGACGTCGGACAGGAGCGTCTACTGGGCGGATTTCACGGTCAACTTCACGAACGCGGTCGCTTTCAAGGGCGCCTTCTACGGTCAGAAGTGGGATATAAAAGGCGGATACGACGATTCGCCGAAGGCCTGGAAGGCGATTGTCGACATCAAGCAGGATGCGCTCAAATTTACGGACCTCTGGCTGGAATACGCCAAACTCGATGCGAGCTTCGCGCCGATGAACGATCCGTTCGATTCGACGCCGGGGAACGTGGCGTTCCTGAGCGTCCGCGAGGAAGAAGATATCCGGAATCCGGGACGCGACAGCGAAATGTCGTGGGTGTTCCTCTCCGCGCGGCAACAGTGGAGCGACCAGTGGACGACGTTCTTCCGGTACGGAGCGTTCGACTACGACAAGGCTCCGCTCGCCGACGGGACGTATTCCGACCGGACCATGTGCGGCCTGGGCGTGCGCTACTACTACACGCCGGCGCTCATGTTCGAGCTTGCCTACGACCAGGTCGATTTCGACCATTCGGCTCGCCTCGACGACAGCGCCGTCCGGCTGAAGACGCAGGTGTCGTTCTGAAATCTTTCTCCCAGAATGTCAGGAATGAAAGGGATCCCCGTTGTCGGGGATCTCTTTTGTTGCGACGTTGCAACAATGCCGCAATGGACCGACAACACATGGAATCTACAATTGGTCCGGGGAGTCCATCATGTCAGGAGGGATACGAGTGACTGCGAAGGTACGGCGCCCGATAATGCTGAAAATGGTTCTTATGACCGGCGTGATGGTTTTTCTGGCTGTCGTGTGTACCGCCGGGTTCTCCATCCGGCGTTTTTCCGGTTTTTTCACGAATGAAGATCGGAAGAGCACACGTCT
>CALFXN010000229.1 GCA_937957815.1 uncultured Synergistales bacterium | reverse complement strand
CCCGGAAAGAGCGGACTCGACGTCCTCCGGGAACTCAGGCGGACGTCCGACGTCCCCGTGCTCATGCTCACGGCCCGGGGCGACGACGTCGACCGGATCGTCGGACTGGAGCTCGGCGCGGACGACTATCTGCCGAAGCCGTTCAACCCGCGCGAACTCTCGGCCCGGATGCGCGCGATCCTGCGGCGCGGCCGCCCCGCCGCGGCGGATGCGGACGAGGCGCAGGGATCGCACGAGGCGGCCCTGACTGTCGGAGGTCTCCGCCTCGACCCGTCCGCCCGCTTCGTCAGCGTCGACGGCCGCCGCACGGACCTGACGACGATGGAGTACGATCTCCTCGAGGCGCTCATGCAGGAACCCGGAACGACCTGCTCGCGCGAGAGACTGATGCAGCAGGTATTCAAGCGCCCCTTCACGCCGTTCGACCGAAGTCTCGATGTCCATATCAGCAACCTCCGCCACAAGATCGGCCCCTACCCCGACGGGTCGGACCGGATCAAGACGGTGCGCGGCGTGGGCTACATTCTCGCCTTCCCGCCGGAGGAGGCGAAGGGCGGATGAGGCGTTCGTCGCTGTTCGCGAAGGTCTTTCTCTGGTTCCTCGCGACCATTCTCATGTCCGTCGTCGTCAGCTTCGGATTGACGATGGTGATGTCCCGGCAGGGAATCATTCTGACGGGGCAGGAGGAGGTTCTCTCGAAGGCGCTCGCGCTTCGCGGCCGCGAATGCCTGGGCATCCTCGAGAAGGAGGGCGTCGAGGCGCTCGGCGCCGCGGTCCGCGCGATCCGTCGCGAGACGGGATTCGCGATGTTCTTCTTTCACCCGGACGGACGGTCCGTCCTCGAGGACGAGTCGCCGGAGTTCGTGCGCAGAATAGGCCGGAATGCATTCGAAATGTTGGCCGACGGGCGGGATTTCGAGACTCGCGGCAGTTTTACGAATGTCGTGGAGCGCATGAAGTCGTCGTCGGGCCGTGAGTACGTCGTCGTCGGGGCGTTTCGCCGCCCTCCCCCCGTGCTGCGGGTGATCGCCGAAAAACGCGTCCCTTTCGCGATCTACCTCGCAGGAGTCTTCGCGACAACGCTGCTGCTCTGCCTCGCGCTCGCGCGCCACATCAGCGGACCGCTCACGCGACTGACCGCGGCAACCCGGAGACTTGCCGACGGAAAATCCGACGTCGGCATCGACGAAAAGGTCCTCCGCCGGACCGACGAAGTCGGCGAACTCGCCCGTACCCTCGACGAATCCGCTCGGTACATCCGCGAGCTTCTGGACGCCCAGAAACGACTGATACGGGATATTTCCCACGAGCTGCGCACGCCGCTCGCGCGCCTCGGCGTCGCGCTCGAACTCGCCCGGAAAAAGGCCCCCGGCGCCGGCGAATCGCTTGCCCGTATCGAATCCGAGGCGGTTCTCCTGAACGACATGATCGGGCAGCTGCTGTCGCTTTCGCGCGTCGACGTCGAGATGGGACACGTCGCGCCCGAACCGGGCGATTTCGAACTTCTCGTCGGTCGGGTCGTCGAGGACGCGCGGTTCGAGGCCCGGCCTACGGGCAAGGGGATACTCTTTCGTTCCGAGGGACGCGGCTGGGCCATTCCGATGAAGGAGGGGATCCTCCGGGGCGCCGTGGAGAACGTCCTGCGGAACGCGCTGCGCTACACGTCGCCCGGAACGGCCGTCGAGGTCACGATCGTGTCGGACCCCGGGCGTGGCGTCGCGCTCCGCGTTCTGGATCACGGTCCGGGTGTTCCGGAAGGGGAGCTGAGCAAGATCTTCGAGCCCTTCTACAGGACGGAATCCTCGCGGACGCGCGACTCGGGCGGAACCGGAATCGGGCTCGCGATCGCTCACCGGGCCGTCGAACTGCACGGCGGAACGATCTCTGCGGCGAACGCGCCGGGCGGCGGGCTCATCGTCGAGATCGTCCTGCCGGGGACGGCGAAAGCGTCCCCCTGATGCGGCCGGATTGCCGTCAGCCGCGGGGGGCGTCTCCGGCCCGGCCGATGGAGAACAGCGAAAAATCCGTCTCTGGGTCGAACGCGCGTGTGATCGATACGTCGTCGAACGCCTCGATCATTATCTCGACCGTACTCATAACGGGGTTCCCGGTCTCGAGGAGATGTCCGCCTATGACGCGCATCGACGGATCGGACATCACGCAGTGAAGGTGGACGACGGTGCGGCCGTCGTCGGCCATCGTCCCGATGAAGCCGCTCCCGCCCAGGAGCTCGATCGGCCCTTCGATCCCGACGGGGTCGACGTACTTCGCCCCCATCCTCGCGCCCGGGAACGGGACCGGGTAGACGAACCGGGTGCGCAGCAGGCTTCCAAGCATCGTCGTGATGCACCCGGCCCTGACGTCATGTTCCTCGCAGATCCGGAGCAACCCTTCGAAAAGTTCCGTCCGTGGCCAGATACGGGCGACGACGGAACGTCTCCGCGCCTCTACGGACGATACTCGAACCGGAAATTCGGACATGGTTCTTCCTCCTTCGTGATTCGGGATATGACGCAGCAGGGGTATTTGCCGGAGTTTCTTCATACGGGCGTAACGAGCTTTTTTTGAAGATACTACAGTGAATTCCGTCGGGAGTAAACAACGTCGCCAAACGACTCCGTGGTTCGATTCGGGACGATGTGTCATAATAGACTGAAAAGTTGTCGTCTGCGAGGAGGTGCCCCGAATATGCGGCGTCACACACGCTTCGCGCTCGCGGGAATCGTTGTCGCTGCCGTGTCGACGTTCGTCGCGGCGTCACCCGACGCGGGCCGGGCATCGTCCTCCAGGCCGATCGAACGGTTTGGATTTTCGGACTTCCGGATCTCCCCGTCGCCGTTTTCGCCGGCCTTCAGCCCCGGAAAGAAAGATGTCGCCTCCTTCCGGGCACGCACCGATCGGGCCGTTCCGCTGCTCTTCAGGATCTCCTCGGGAGACGCGCCCGTCGTCGAGATTCCGCCGCGTCGGACGGAATGGCTCGCGGGGGATCGCGAGCGCGTCGGATGGCGGGCCCTTTCGTCCGACGGACTGACGCCCCTCCCCTCCGGGCGCTACGTCGTCGACGCCATCTGCCCGTTGACGCTCGAGCGCTCGGCCGGATCGACGGACCGCGATTCCCGGTCCGTCATCGAGAATCCGTACGCCGTCGCCGCCGACGAGTCCGGGCGGATCTTCGCGGCCTCCCGGCGTTCGCCGCTTCAGGTATTCTCTCCCGACGGCGCCTTTCTGCGCTCCCTCGACCCCGCGTGTGGCGGGAAGAAGCTGCTGCCGTGCGTCGCGCTGACATGGGGCGACGGGAAGCTCCTGCTGCTCCACCGAAGCGGGCTCTATTCCGTGAACCCGGAGACGGGCGAGGGAACGCTCCTTCGCGCGGCGGAGCTCGTCCCGCGCGGGATCACCGACAGGGACCTCCTCGCGGCCGGAGGCGGACGCATCGCGCTCGGGTCGCGCTCCACGGGACGGGTCTATCTCTGCGCCCCCGACGGATCGGTCTTCCGGACCGTCGTTACGGACGGGCCCGCGGGAGCTCCGTTCACCGACCTGCGCGGCGTCGCGCTTCTTTCCGACGGCGGCCTCTGGGTGACGTCGATGGAGCGCATCGTCTCTCCCGACACGTTCGCACCACTCGCGCGCCGGTACGACGCGCAGGGAAACCTGGTCGCCGACGTGCTTCCCGTGATCGCCGGAGGCTCCTTCCCGATGCCGTCGCCCGGACGCGTCGCGGCGCTCGACGACGGGTCGGCCGTCATCGCGAGCGCCCAGCCCTTTCCGCCGTCGATCTTCCCGGCCGGATCGCCGTTTTTCAGGATCTTCGCGCGCGTCTCGGCGTCGGGAGATCTCGTCGCGACGTGGGGCGACGCAGGGAGCGCCCCCGGAAGCTTCGATCGCGTGACGGCGCTCGCCGTCTCGGGGAGCAGGATCGTCGCGGCGGACGGCGGATACAACCACCGCCTCGTCGTCATGAACGCCTCGGGAGACCTCCTCGGCGCGATCGCGACACCTCCGGAACGGTTCGTCGACCCGATCGGGGCCGTCCGGACACCCGACGGAGGGATCCTCGTCGCCGACAGGGAACTCGACCGCTGCGTGCGGCTCGACGCTTCGGGCGACGCGGTTTCGGAATGGCGCGTCTGGGGGGCGCTCCGGGGAATGGCGCGCATCGACGGACTCTTCGAGGGGCGCGACGGAACCGTGCTCGTGGCCTGCGGGTGGGAAGTCCTGCGCGCCACGGCCTCGGGCGACATCGTCGGGCGCATCGAACTGCCGCGAACTGCCGCGCCCCCGACGTGGGGCGGCGCGTTCGAGGACGCGTCGGGCGACCTCTGGGCGAGCGAACGGGCCCCTGCGCCGCTGCGCGTCTTCTCGCGCGACGGAGCGCTTCTCGGTACGATCGCGCCTGTCTCGGAGGCACGCGGATTCTTCGGCCCGCTCTGTTCGGGCGAGGGCGGCGTATGGGCCCAGTGTCGGATATCCGGCGACCGGGAAAGGACTGCGGCCGTGCTTCTGGACCCGGCGACGCGGGCAGTCGCCTGGACCGTTCCATTCGAAGATGTCCGTAACTCAGGCGACGAGGCGGGTCCGTTCATGCGCATGGACTTCGGCTTCCTCCGGGCGTCGCGGGGGGATCTCCACGCGTTCGGTTCCGACGGACGAGGCCTGTGGTCGCTCGGCGGAACGCAGGGCGAGGGGTACACGATCGCGGCGGTCCTCGCACAATCCGGAGACATCACGCTGGTCGAACGCAACCCGTCGCACCCGTCGGGGCTGCGCGTCGAGACCTGGTCGCCGCGCGAGACGCTCCTCGGACGGGCGGAAGTCGTCGCGGACAACGAGCCTCCCGTCGTGCGCCTCGATCCCGTGCTCCTTCCCGTGCCGGGAGCTTCGGGAACCGTGACGCTGACGGGAACCATTGCGGACACGAATCCCGAACGGTACGTCGTCTCCTGGGCGTCGCGGAAATACGAGCCGCGACGGTGGTCGTCGCTCGCCGCAATTCCGATGTCGGCCGATGTCCGAGGCATTCTCGCGCGCTGGTCGCTCTCGCGCGCGGCGCGGGACGCCGGGATCGACGTTCGCGTGAGCGCCCGCGACGCGGCGTGGAACGAAAACGGCGACGAGATCCGCATCGCCTTCGACGAGGACGGCGACGGATTTTCCAACGAGGTCGAGGTTTCGTGGGGAACCGACCCGCACCGATTCACGACGATCGGGAGCGTCGATCTCGAGGTGGACCTCGACGCGCTGCTGCGCCCCTACAGCTTCGCGGACGTTCCGACGCATGTGCGCTTCCGCGCCTTCGACGCCGCAAAAAAGGAACTCACTTCGGCCCGAATTTCCGTTTCCGCGGACGCGGGAGCCCTGACGGGGACGAACGGTTCCGTGACGTGGACGCCCCCGCCCGGGGACGGGCATGGGCTCTTTACGGTCTCGTTCCCGATGCAGGCGATCGACGGGCGAATCTTCGCGTCGGCCGACGCGTCGTTCTCGCTCCGCTACGCCGTCGACGGCGACAGGGACTGGCGTCCCGACGCGGAGGAAACGGCGTCTCCGGCGTCCGGCGACGTGTTCGCGTCGCTGCCCGCGAACCCGGATACGGACGGCGACGGCGTTCCGGACGGGCTGGACCTGGTCCCGGGCTGGACGCCTTCGGATCGCGACTGGTCGAGCACGTACCTGCCGCACACCCTCGGCTGGGGGACGACCTTCCGGTTCTACGGCCTCGGCGGCGCAAAGAGCTCCGTGAGCAAGTACGGATCGAGCGCGACGACGAAGGCCATCCTGCGGAGCGACGCCGTCACCGACAACGACAGGATGACGGACCTCGTGAACCGGCTGCTTTCGGGCGTCCCGCTCGCGCAGGGGGACGACAGGACGATTCTCGAACAGGTGACGGACTACCTGCGCTCGTCGACCGAATGGATGAAAACGGATCGCCCCGTCGGCCCCTCCGCCCCCTCCGGTCCTCCGCCGAATCTGATGGACGCTCCCGGGGGCGGAGAGCCGTGGCGGGCCATCCGTTCGACGCTGCGGCAGATCCCGACGGACAATGAGGAATACCTCGGACGGTACGTTCTCGAAGGACTCCTCCACCCGACGACAGTCTTTGACTATTATTCGCTCGAGTCGGAGATGGACGTGACGGTCGGAAACGTCGCGTGGATCGACGGACGGGTCGGGACAAACCCGTCCGCGGATACGATCTTCGCTCGCCCGACCGGCGGTTCCTTCGCCACGTTCCAGCTTCGTCCGGCGGTTCCGGCGAGCGCGGGCGGCATCCACCGGAACTTCCTCGTCGCGTCGTTCCCCGGGAGCGAGGGGCGGAACGACCGAAAATTGACGATCCAGTGGCGCATCGTCTCGCCGGACATCGACCGGACTGCCGGGAACGACACGGGAACGCGGACACGCCCGGCGTGGTTCGTTCAGGTCTTCCACGCGAACGACTTCGTCGAAACCACGGCGACCCTGATACGGACGCGGGCTCCCTTTTCGTCGGAAACGCTGACGCTCTTCAGCGCCCCGTGGTACCGGGCGCTCTACGAGGGCGTGATCGAGGGACGTCCGGCCGGGATGAACGTCTACGAGGGCAGTCTCGAAATTCCCGGAATCGCGCTGTTCCCGTCGCCCTCGTATGTCGTCCGGATGACGTCGTTCTGGCTCGTCGTGAAGGAGGGACCGCTCCCCTGCCCGCTCGATAACGCGCACACCATTCCCGCGAACCGCGAGGATTGCCTCTCCTGCCGCGGATCGGTCCGCCGCCGGTACGGCGAGCCGATCGACCGATTCGACCTGAAGGTGAGCGGTGTCACGGTCGAAGCGAGGCTCGGGAGCATTCGGTGGATCTATCGCCGGACCGGACACGCGGCAACGCTGACGTCCGACGCCATGTGCGCCGTCGCCGATGTCTTTCCGAAGGTCTGTATCGTCCGGGACGGGTACGCGCTCATGAAGGGTCTCTTGACGGACGTACCGCTCTACTCGGGGAGCGGGAATCTCACGGTGGGGGGCCTGAGCGTCGCGTGGATGGACCGGCCTCCTCCGGATGGCCTCGGCGGCAACAGGGATGAAGCCGCGACCCGGCTGAATGGAGACACGTTGCGGCGTCTCACGGAGATGGACGCGGTCTTCATGTACGTTCCCAACGCGGCGCTCGGGGATCTCGCGATGGAGCGGATCCCGTGGACCTCAGGGACGTGGTATTATCCGGGGTCTGACGGAGAGAGGCTCTTCGACGGTCTGTGGATCGACGTCGTCCGGACCGACGCGGCCCGCAGGGGCGTTTCATGGCGAAGGATCCCGTTCTGGGACGGCTTCGCTGGGGATCTGTCCGGCCGTGCGGCGTCGGCGGACGCGATTTCGATCCTCCGGCCCGTCGGATCGGGGCGGATGCTGGTCCGAACGGATAGCGCCGTCCCCCTCTCCGGCGATCTCGCGGCGAAAACGACCTCGATGGTCACGGTCGGCGTGGGCGAGACGACCGAAGCGATCATCGACGAATGCGACGCGTCCCGCGTCACGACGGCCGTGAAGATCGCGGCGGTCGTCGCGGACGATCATCCGTCGGCGATTTTCCTTTCCGACGGCATCAACGTCACATCCTGTCTCGCGGAGGGCGACGCCGTCGGAGCGATGATCTGCTCGCTCTCGGCCGGAGCCAAGATGTCGAAGACGCTGCTGTCGTCGTTTCTGTTCAGGGGGAGCAGGCTCCAAGGCAGTCTCTGGGCGAAAGGGCTCGACATCCCTGTGCTCAGGTCGCGGACCTTCGCGTCGGCGGGGTGCGCGCTCAACGTCGCCGGAGCCGTCGCGGGGGCGCTCGAAATCGCCTACTGGATCCACCGCTACAACCGGACCGACGACATCCTTCTGAAACAGGAGGCGGTCAGGCAGGCAGTCGCGGTCGGCATCGACACGGGCATCGGAATCATGCCTCAGGGGAGCCTCATCCTGATCCCGTGGACCGTCAGCGCGCTCGCGACGCAGCAGATTCTCCGGGAACTGGGCTTCGGCCTCTCGCCGCTCGCGGAGAAGATGGTCACGCCGGGGCAGTCGCTGACGACGCTGGCGCTCCACCTTTTGCCGAAGAGCGTCTCGAAGGAAGAGGCCGACATGGTCGCGGAACTCGCGCAGAAGGACGCGATCGGCCGGTGCACGAACTACAACCGCGACCCGGCGCGGAAGGCGACGTACATCTATATCCCGCCGGGGTACTGAGGTCGAAAGCAACAAAGGCGCAACGCACAACATTGTCCGACGTGCGTTGCGCCTTTCGTCGATCCGATTGTGGAGCGGTTATTTCCGAAGCGGCGTTCCGATGTTCCGGATCTTCGCCTGCATTTCCGGGCTCAGCCGGATGACGAGTTCCGCGTTGTACGATCCGTTCGGCGCCGGGTCCAGTTCGTTCCGGAACAGTTGTTGCGCCGCGACGGAATACGCGCGTGACGTGGCCGCGGGCGATCCGTCGGCGACCGCGGGATCGACATCGGTCGTCAGGATCGAAACGGTGTCGTCGCTGTTGCGGACGATCTCGAACATGCGGAACTGCTGCGGGTAGTCGCGAAGCGACGACGTCTCGACCTGCCAGAAGCCGAGTTCGGGGCGCGCGGGATCGGGCGACGGAAACGCCGTGACGGTGTTGACGTGGCGGTGCCCCGCGATCCAGAGGATGAGATTCGGATAGCTGTGAAGTGTGGCGAACAGCTCCTGTTCGGTGACGCACGCCTTGGCCCACCAGCCGTCCAGTGCGCCCGCCGGACGGACGCCGATCGGGATGTGCGCCGCGATGATCATGAGTTTTCCGTCGGCCTGCCCCTTCTCGAGCTGCGCCATGAGCCAGGCGTATCGCTCGGCGTCGAGCGAGCCGTGCCCGTAGCCCTGGAAAAAGACGTCGTCCGCCCTCTGGGTGTCGTCGAGGACGATGACCCGGAGCGGAACGTCCGCCTTCGGCTCGAACGTATAGCAGGCGAAGCCGGTCTCGATGGCCTCGCGCGGGAAACCGTGACCGGCGGGGCTGGACGAGGAGTTGAAGAACTCGGCGATCCATTCGTTTCTCGTCAGGGAGCGGCGGTTTGTGTCGGCCGCGAGCGCCTTCACGGGCGTCGGGAAGTCCATGGACGTTCCAGCGCCGTAGATGTCGCCGTACACGGTCCGGCCGTCGACCGCGCCCATGGAGTAGTCCCGCTTGTTGACGCCGTCGGGATCGTAGAACAGCTGCTGGAACGTCCCAAGCCGGACGATCTCGTCGCCCGTGTAGGTCTGCCGGAGATAGTCGTTCACGGGAACCGAGCCGATGTAGAAGTGATCGTGATTGCCGAGCGCCTGGTACCACGGGATCGTTGTGTCGAGCCCGACGGCCTTGTAGGCGTCCTGGTAGTCGTTGTGCGGTCCGGGAACGGGGTCGTCCTTGACGCCGGAGTCGGGGTTGATGTTCTTGCCGTCCAGGACGTCGATATACCACCGGAGCTCGTTGTACTGGGTGTCGTTGCACGTATCGCCCAGGGAGATCCCGAAATCGAACGGATTCGTCTTGTGGAGGGCGTTGACCGTCTGGACGGCCGCGTCGAGAACGTGGGTCGTGTACAGCATGACCGGGGAGTACCCCGAGGAGATGCCGCCCTTGTAGCCGTAATAGATCGCCTGGCAGGGGGATTCCTTGTCGGAGATATGGATATCTGTGATCGCGAAGAAATTCAGAAGCCGCGCGGCGTGGCCGGCCGATGCGGCGTCGTACGAGGCCGGCATGAGGTCGAGCCGCTTCTCGTGCGGCATTCCGGGGCCGTAATGCCACGTGCCGTAGCCGTCCTGCTCGAATTTCCAGATCTCATACGGATAGACCGCCGCGGCGGTTTGGGGAACCGCGTCGAGCGAGACGACTCGCGAAAGCGTCGTCTGCACGTCGGACGCGATCCTGTACTCCGCAAGCTCGATTCTATCGCCGCCGACGCATCCCCATGACGAAAACGCCAGAAAACCCATGGATACAACCAGAACAACCTTTTTGAATTCAAATGACAGTCTCAAGAACGTCTCCCCTTTTCGTATTATGGCATGACAGATGTCGCCTGTGAGATCCTGCGTGCGCTCGAGCCGTCGGGGATCCTACCGCGTGCGTCGCATCTCGACGGTCTGGTTGATCGTCCGGTCGTCGAGGCGCACGTTCGTCATCGCGCCCGTGGCGCGGTCGTACCTGATGTCGAACGTGTAGCCACTCCCCTGCTCGCGGAGCGTCACGGAAGACGCGTCGGAGGCCGCGACGACGATCCGCGAGCCCGTGATCGGATCCGTGTCGAGAACCTCTCCCGCCCGGAGCCGCGCAAGCCCCGCCGGAGGGGCCCAGAGACCGCAGAACTGACCGACGCCGCTGACGCGGTCGGTCTCCGACGTTCTCGGCGGCAGCCCCGGAACGGATGCGATCGTATCGTTCGTCCTGTAGCGGATCCATCGGTCGCCCCGCGCCGTGACGCGGAGGTCGGACCGCATCGCGAACGGAAAGACGGGCGATCCGGGAAGGATGACAGCCTGGCTCCCCTCGAACGCGGCCGTCCGGAGCGTGGCGATCCACGGCGGGGGTGGGTCGTTCCGCCACGGAACCCGGAGTTCGCGGAACCCCGCGAACGTGCTCTGGGAGAGAATCCCCTGCGTTCCCTTTCCGAGCTCCTTCGTGAAGGCCCCGGAGAGCGCCCCGCTCGAAGCGGACCCGGCGTAGAGCAGGATCCCCGTCGCGAGGTCGTAGACCCACGCGCTCTTCGCGTCGCCACGGTCGTACTGGAGCCGGATGGCCTTGTACGTGACGCCGCGGACGGCGTAGGGCATCCGCAGGATCCGGACGCCTTCGGCCTCGCCGTCTCTGATCGTGGCGAGAAAGTCCGGATGGATCCACCAGTCCCCCGCCGCGCCCGGCAGTCCGACGTCCGCGACGGACGCGATCGGCCGAAGGGGGCCGCTCGCGTCCGTGATTCCGAGGCTTCGGACGTCGAGAGCGACCCCATGACTGTCGACGCCGGCGATGGTCACTTCGGTATAGCCGTGTCCCCCGGAACCGGAGGTTTCCTCGCGGCGGTAGCGGTTGCCCCGGGTGTCGATCCAGCCCCCCGCGTCGTCGCGGTAGTAGAGATACCGCGTATCGGGGACGCTCGCGGCGGACGAATAGTAGGTGATCTTCACGCCCTCCTTGAGCCAGAACGGAGCGGGGTATCCCCTGAGCTGCGGCCACGCGAGAAGCAGCGGATTGTCCGCGGCGGCCGCTCCGGCGAAGAGCGACGCGGCGGCACACGCGGCAAGAACCTTGAAAAAGACGGAACGCATGATGATCCCTCCGTTTCTTCGGGCACCGGAGCGAGAACGCACGTCAGCGTACCCGGCGCTGCTCGACGACCTGGTTGAGCGTCCTGTCCACGAAGCGCATCCGCGTCAGCGCTCCCGTGGAGCAGTCATAGACGAAATCGATTTCGTAGCCCGTCGCCTGTTCGCGAAGCGTGACGGATTCCTCCTCGGCCGTCGCGACGGCGACGCGCGCGCCCGTGAGCGGCGCGGTGTCGATGATCTGCCCCTTTCTGAGGCGCGAGAGTCCCGCGGGGGGGATCCAGAGTCCGCCGACCTGCGCGATGCCGCTGACGCGGGAGCCCTCGTGGAACCCGGCCGGGAATTCCTGAAGCGCGGCCGTGGCATCATCGAGCCGATAGCGGAACCACCGCCGCCCCCTGTCCGTCACGGTCATCGTCGACTTGATGGGCGACGGCAGCGCCTGGGCGCCGGGGAGAATCGTCGTGAAGCTGCCCTCGAACGCCGTCGAGTGGAAATCCGCGATCCACTGCGGCGGAAGGTCGTAGGTCCACGGGAGGGAGATCTCGCGATATTCGACGAGGATGGTCCGCGCGAGCGTATGCGACGGGAGCGGCGGGAGGTCCGGGGATCGGGGCGTTTGCCGGGCCGTTTCGGAGACGGTTCCGCGGTAGACGAGGATTCCGGACTTGAGGTCGTACAGGAGGGCGTGCTTCGCCTCCGGCGTCTCGAAGAGGAATCGGATCGCGTTGTAGGTGATTCCGCGCGTCGTGCACGGCGTACGCTGCACGACGATACCATTCGCTGCACCGTCCGGGATCGACGCGAGGGCTTCCGGGGCGATCCACCACTCGCCGACGATTCCGGGAGCTCCGACCGCCGCCGTGAACGCCGACGGACGGACGGGGCCTGCGAGCTTCGCGCTGTCGAGGCGGCGGACCGATGCGGCGACGCCCGTGCGGTCAACGGCGACGACGCTGACCTCGGTGAAAGTCCGTGCTCCGGTGTCGGTGTCACCTGCGTCGCGGGAGATGGGAGTCTCTCCGGCGTCCTCCCAGGCGGCATCAGCGTCCTGAACCGGGATCGACACCGTTTCGTAGGTGAGTCTGACCCCCTCCTTGAGCCAGAAGGGCGCCTGCGCGCCCTTCAATTCCGGCCACGCGCGGAGCAGAAAGGAATCCGGCGATTCGAACGCATCCGCCACTCCGCACGCGAGCGAAAGCGCGATACACAGATGAAACAGTCCCTGACGGACAGACCTCATGAAACGTTCCTCCCTTGATCATCGGCGGCAAGTGCAGTCATGATAGCGACTCGGGGAGCATACGGCAATCCCGGTTCGCGAGAGTCGCTTTGTTGTCCTTGCTCGAATCATGATACCTTTCAAAAGAATATCCGACGCCTTCCTTTCGTCTCGTGATAGGATTATAGTCGAAAAAATGGCCCGCTTTCGTCCGGGTCCGCAGGGAGGTAACGCGATGTGAGACGGTTCTTCGAGGTCTTGGCGGTTCTGTGTCTCCTGTGGTTCGGATACGCCGTCGTTCTCAATGACGGTTCGGGCGCAGCGAATGCCGACGAGCGCATCTCGGACTTTCGCGTGACGGCGACGGTCGGAGCGGATTCCTCGCTGACCATTCGCGAGGAGATTACCGTAACGGTCGAGGGCAGGGAGATCCGGCGCGGCATTATCCGCGCCGTTCCGACGCTCTATCGGAAGAAGATCGGAAGAGCACACGTCTGAACTCCAGTCACGTGGCCTTATCT
>CALFXN010000228.1 GCA_937957815.1 uncultured Synergistales bacterium | reverse complement strand
CCGGGAGAGCCGTTCCTTCAGAACGTGGATGTGTTCGGGGGTCGTCCGGCAACATCCGCCGATCACCGACGCGCCCGAACGCGCGAGGCGGACGCACGATTCGGCGAAGCGTTCGGGCGTCCACGTCCCCTCTCCCGGGAGCCCGCCGTTCGCGTAGACGAACACCGGGATCCCCGAATGCGCCGCGAGCGTTTCGACGACGGGGATATAGGCGTCCGGGCCGACGCCGCAGTTCGCGCCGATCCCGGCCGCTCCGACCCGCCTCGCCCAATGGGCCGCGACCTCGGGCGGCGTTCCCGTGACGGTGCGTCCCCTGTGCTCGAACGTCAGGCTGACGACGAACGCGACCGAATCGTCCGGATCGACGGCTTTCAGAGCCTGGACCGCCGCCTGGGCTTCCCGGAGGTCGATCATCGTCTCGATCAGGATGAAATCCGCCCCGCCGTCGAGAAGCCCCCCGATCTGAACGGCGAACGCATCCCGGGCCTCGTCGAACGAGAGGGGACCGAACGGCGCGAGAAGTTCTCCGAGCGGTCCGACCGATCCCGCGACGAGCGCGCGACCGTCCGCTTCCTCGCGGGCCATCCGCGCGGATACGGCATTGATCTCCCGTGCCAGCGACTCGAGACGCCGGTGTCCCAGCTTGCGCGGAGAGGCACCGAACGTATTCGTTTCGATGATCTCGGCTCCGGCGGCGACGTAGTCCCGATAGACGCCCCGGACGACGTCGGGACGTTCCGTGTTCATTTCTTCCGGCAGCATCGGGGGACGCCAGCCCCGCTCCGAGAGCAGGACCCCCATACTGCCGTCGAGAATGCGGGCCGTTCCGCGACTTCGGATCCAATCGGCGAGCTCAGCGCGATTCACGGGAAACCACCTCGTTCCGGCCATGCGGGCGACGGAGAAATTTCGGATATTGGCGGCGATTATACAGGAATAGTCCGGAAGCAACAAGGGAAGCCGGAGGGTCCGTCCCTTGACGCCGTCGAAGCCCCATGCGTATGATGCATTCCGGAGCCCCTTCCCGGATATTGAGGGAGCGGGAGGATCTTTCGGATGACCGGAGGATCGGGAGACGATTCATCGAAGGGAGGATCGCCATGATCCCTTTTACGAAGATGCACGGAAACGGAAACGACTTTCTCGTGATCTGCAACACTGATCTCGCGTTTTCGACCGGGGATCTCTCGGCGCTCGCGCTCGACGCGTGCCGCCGCAAGGAGTCGGTCGGAGCGGACGGAATCCTCGTGATCGAGCCGTCGGAGCGCGCGAATTTCCGAATGCGGATTTTCAACGCGGACGGGAGCGAGGGGGAAATGTGCGGGAACGGGGCGCGCTGCATCGCGCGATATGCGTTCGAAAACGGCATGGCCCCCGAATCGATGGTATTCGAGACGCTTGCCGGGCTCATCCGGGCCGGAGTTAACGGAGAACGGGTGAGTCTCGATCTCGGGGAGATTTGCCTGAAGGACGGATGGTTCGGGGACCGACTGATGGTTCGGGGCGCTCCCTGCGCGTCCGTCTACCTGAAGGTCGGGGTCCCGCACTGCGTCGTGTTTCTCGACGACTTTGCCGGGTACTCGCGGGACGATCTCAGGGAAATCGGGCGCGAAATCCGCAACGACGCGGCGCGCTTTCCGGAGGGGACGAACGTGAACTTCATCGTCCCTGAACCCCCTTCGGATGTCCGCGCCGTGACGTACGAACGCGGCGTCGAGGACCTTACCGAGTCGTGCGGGACCGGATGTGTCGCGGGAGCGATCGCGTGCGCCGTGACGCAGGGAATGGAGAGTCCGATATTCGTACACAATCCCGGTGGAACGAACGAGGTCGGGCTCGTGTTTTCGGACGACAACGAGCGCTGCCGAGCCACGCTGACGGGCAGGACGGCCGTCGTCGCGCGAGGGGTGCTTCTGTCGCGGGACGCGATCCGGCGGTCGATGGGGAGGAATGAATCGTGAATATTTCGAAAGGAAGACTCTACGCGCTCTTTGCGTGCCTCGGAATTGCGGGGGCGGCACTTATTGCGGGAAGCCTCGATTTCGGCGGGGACGCGGTCCGCAGAGGTGCCGCCGCCGCCGTCAGGACGTCGCTCGGGGCGGACCTCGCGATCGGAAAGATCCGGGGGAATCCGTTCAGGGGATACGTTCTCGAAACGGTCGACCTGAAAATGAAGGGAACGACGTTCGCATCGGCGGCCGCGCTGACCGTTCGCCCCGCTCTGGCGCCGATCCTTTCCGGCCGGGTTGTCGTCGATTCCGTGATTCTCGAAAGAGGGCGTATCGACGGAGACCGGGCTTTTCCGATTTTCGCCGGACTCGGCGGAGCGGGCGGGAGCGGTCCCCTGCCGGTGCGATCGGTTCGTCTCCGGGACGTCAGAATCGCGTCGAGCCGGTTCGCCACCGATCTTTCCGACGTAACCGTCTCGCTCGGGGAGAACGACGTCGGAGTTGACGGGGCCGCGACGGTTCGCGGCGTCTCCGTGTCGCTCAGGTCGCGTATCACGATGCCGTCGAAGGACGGCGCCGTTTCGATCGAGTCGCTGTCCGCGAAGATTGGCGGGGGATCGCTCGACGCATCCGGGGCGGTCCTTCCGTCTCTCGGTCTGAAGGGGACGCTTTCGGATCTCGACATCGCCTCGCTGGCCCGCCTGTGGCCCGACATGAAGCCGGACGGGTTCGACGGCAGACTTTCGGGGAGCGTCGAGGCCCGCGGCGTGTGGAACGATCCCGTGTTCTCGGGAACGCTCGCGTACGCGGGGTCCCTCCTTTCCGGATACCCCGTGCAGTCGGCCGAGGGACACTGGGCGTTTTCGAAAATGTCTCTTTCGATTGACGGGATGAAGGTCAGGGCTCTGGGAATTCCGATGCGGGGAAGCGGCAGAATGTCGTTCGGCAAAGGCGTTCCGTCTCTCGCCCTGGATCTGACGGGAGGTCCGGTCCCGGCCGCCGAGATCGCGAAGGCCTTCCCGAAGATTCCCGCCATGACGGGAACCATGGAACGCGTGTCGGTGTCCGTTCAGGGGACGACGGCTGCTCCCGGCGGGACGGTCGGCCTCCGCGCGTCCGAACTCGGGGCGTTCGGAAGAAAGATGCGCGACGTCGCGGTCGACGTGAAGTTCGCGAAGGACGGTTCCGCCGCGATATCGGGAAAGGCCGAATTCGAAGGAGCGCCGGTGACGGCGAAAGGAACGCTCCGGGTCAACGCGCCGAAACCGAAGATCGACCTGGCGCTGACGTGCCGTTCCCTCAACGCGGAGGTCATCCGCTCGTTTCTGCCCGCAGGATGGGGCACACTCGCGGGGGTTCTCAACGGGGATCTCCGTTTCTCCGGAGGGCTCGACGCTCCGAAGATCTCGGGGGCCATCTGGTCCGACCGCCTCGCGACGGAAGGCGAGGCGGTGGAGACTCCCGGCGTCTCATTTGCTTGGGACGGAAACGCGCTGTCGCTCGGGACCGTAAAGGGACGCTGGCGCGGGGCCGATATCGGGGGTTCCGGGACGGTTGGAAATCTGAAAGGAACGCCGACACTCGACCTGAATATTTCCGCGTCGGTCGGTGCGGGATTCGTGACGTCGTTCTTTCCCGACTTCCCGTCCTGGGGGGGGCAGGGAACGGCGAACGTGACCGTGAAGATCGCCGGAACGACGCAGAAACCCAGACTGTCAGTGACGGCGCGCTCGAAGTCGCTTTCGGCGAAGGGAATCGCGTTCGGAGGCGTTTCCGCGTCGACGGGATTCGAACTTCCTGTGACATCGAAGGGAATCGGAATTCCGGGAAGGGACGTCCCGCTCGCGATCGAGCTTTCGGCGGAGTCGGCCGCTCAGCTGAAAAATCTTTCGCTGTCCGTCAAAAAGGAAAAGGAGACCGTGACGATCTCGACGCTTCACGCGAGGAGCGGAGAGGGACTCATCGAAGGGGGGGGGACGGTTACACTCCCCGGCGTCGCGGGCGGGGAACCCGAGATGAAGCTTTCGTTCAGGCTGGCGGGCGCCGACCTGCATCCTCTGGCGCAGAGCGGCGGCATCGCCCTTCCCGTCTCCGGACGGGTCGACGGCGCCGTGTCCGTCTCCGGAAAGCTTTCGAAACCCGAGGTCACGGCGGCGCTGAAGTCGCAGAAGATCGCCGCGGCGGGATTCGCGGCGGAAAACGCCGATGTATCCGTCTCCGGAAACCCGTCGCTCGTGACGATCGAGAAATTCGCGGCGGAGGCCGGAGGAGGCAGGCTCGAGGGGAAAGGGACGTTCGTTCCTGGAGCGGTGCCTTCCGGGACGATTTCACTATCGGGAAAGAAGCTCGACGCGGCGGTTCTGCTTGCCGCGCTTTCGAAGGAGCTGAAGCCGTCCGGAACGCTCGACGTCTCCTTTACGGGGCGTTTCAGGGGGATCGAAGGGAACGGCGATGGAACCATTTCGTCGCAATCCGTGACTCTGTACGGAATTCCTGTTTCGGGCGTCTCCATTCCGCTGAGGCTTTCGGGGGCGATCCTCGAGACGAAGGGGGCACGCGCGGAGATCGCGGGAGGAAAAGTCGCCGCCGACGGGACGTTCGATCTCAGGACGCTGCGGTTCTCCAAAAAACTCTTCGCGTCCGGGGTGGATCTCGGCGAGGTCGTTCAGGCGTTCCGCGGTTCCGGAGAGAAGAAGCGGATGCTTTCCGGGCGCGGCAATCTCGATCTGGCACTGACCGGAATCGTCGACGGCAGGAAGATGTCGCTTTCGGGAAGGGGAGAACTGGCGGCCGGAGAGGGGCTCGTCGAGGGAATCCCGCTCGCCGGACTTCTCTCCCCCCTGACCGGGCAGCCGGGAATCAGGTTCGCCTCGGTAAAGGCGCCATTCGTCGTCGAAAGCGACCGCATCCGGCTGCTTCAGGGAAGCCGGGTCGTCGCCCCGGAGAACGATCCGATCTACAGGAAACTCGATGCCGAGGGAGCGGTGACGTTTGCCGGCAAACTCGATCTCAAATGCGTCGCCTCGGCGAATGTGGCGCTGCTTTCGGCGGTCATCGGAGGCGGTGTCGCCGCCGGGACGGCCGGGAACGTGTCGGAGATGATTTCCGGGGTGCTCGGGAGCGTGAAAAGCGGCCTCGGAGAACGCGACTACCGGGACGTCTCTTTCAGAGTCGGCGGAAAGGTCGATGCCCCCACCGCTTCGGACTTCAGCGTCGCCGGCTCGAAACAGGAAATTCAGAGTCCGACTCCCGGTGCCGCGCCGCAGGCTGCGAAGGCGACGCCGACTCCGCCCCCGGCGAAGTCGCCGGAGGAGAAGCTCCTGAATACGCTTCTCGACGTCGTCGCGCCGAAAAAGAAGTAGCGGACGATAAAACAGCCCCCGGGAGCGAACCGGGGGCTGTTTTTCTGAACGGATGCTTCAGCTGAAGGATGTGTCCCACTCGAACCGGCTTGTGGGAGCCTCGATGTTTTTCCTGAGCTGTATCCGAGGCATTCCGACCACGACGATGCCGCCGGCGGGGTCGACGGTGTAGGCCGAGGCGTCCCGTTCGGGGTCGAATCCGATGGCCGAACCGGGCTGAATCTGATTGTGCGCGTCGACGATGACGCGCTTGAGACGGCAGTTTTCTCCGACGACGACCCCCTGCCCGATGATGCACTCGTCGATTTCGGCTCCGGGAAGGACCAGACAGTTCCGGGAAAGAACCGACCTTTTGACGCTTGCCCCGAGGATGCGGCTGCCTTCCGCGGCGAGGACGCTGTCGACGCGGCAGGGGAATCCTCCCGCCGGGTAGGAGTAGGAGGGCGGGTCTGCATAG
>CALFXN010000227.1 GCA_937957815.1 uncultured Synergistales bacterium | reverse complement strand
TGCGATTTTCCAGACAAAGGCATGCGCAGGGGGAAGTTCGAAGCCGGACCTCCAAAAAGTCGTCCCATCCCTCCAGAAATCCCCGCCGAAGGCGACATAGTCATACACGGCGGCGCCGCGAGCCCGACTGCTTACCCCAGGAATAGGCAGGAGCGGCTTGATTTCCGACGCAAAAGCGAACCTCTCGTGGTCGAATACGTAATAGAGCGGTTTCACACCGAACCGGTCGCGCGAACCAAAGAGTACATTTCGAGACGAGTCGTACAGGACAAACGCCCACATCCCATCGAACCGATCGAGACACGCCTCTCCCCACTCGACGTACGACGCGACCACAACTTCCGTATCGGTCTCCGTCCGAAAGACATGCCCCAGTGACCGCAATTCCGACCGCAATTCACGATAGTTGTATATCTCTCCGTTGAAGACGATCCATATCTTCCCGTCTGCCGAAGACATCGGCTGATGCCCTGCGGGAGAGAGATCGATAACGGAGAGACGCCGGTGGGCAAGGAAAAGATCCGCCTCTTCCGCGAAAGAATCCAGACATCTTCCACAAGCAGCGCTTCCAAGTCCAGTCAAAGACGTGCATTTTCCATTTTTCGAGTCGACAGCGACATACCCTTCATCGTTCGGGCCGCGATACGCGAGAATGCGCCCCATGTTTTCAATGATCCGCAAGGAAGCGGCGACATCATTTCTTTCAAAAAGACCGCATATTCCGCACACAGTCTCACCTCAACACATCGTCACGCATCGTAATATTCCTTCACCAGACGAGCGATCTTTACCGGATCATGCCACTTATGAACATGCTGGAAACCGTTTTCTCCCTTTTCTCTCAAGAGTTCGCGATCAGCAATGCATCTGCACAGGACTTCGTCAATCGTTTCAGGAGAAATCCGTATAAAGGCGTCGTCAATATTCTTGCGCATTCCTCTAGGAACAAACTGTAAATCCTCTTCCCTGATGTAAACGGCTACCGGTTTTCCCATACGCATTACTTCAATCGCCAGACCACCATACCATCCGACGAGGATCTGATCGACGACAAGGTCCGCTTCCCGATAGACGGACAACGCCATGGAATGAGACATATTCTCGACCAGAACGATCTCGACTTCTCCAGGAAAGCGTCTTTGTATCCTCTCAAGACTTTGCAGTATTATTTCCGACCCTTTGCAAACCCGGTTTGTCGGAGCATGAACAATCCTGATTTTCTTTCCAAAAACGAAGGGAATCCGCACAGAATCCTCGTACCAGTTCGCAACCGTATAA
>CALFXN010000226.1 GCA_937957815.1 uncultured Synergistales bacterium | reverse complement strand
TTCTCGACACCATCCGGTGAAAGGGGCATCCCCCGCAGGCAACGCACACGACGGACCGAGAAGGAACCGGACAACCCACGATCCGCGTTCGATACGCTCGAGGCACAGCACTCCTCCCGCTTCGAACGCGAACTGGGCCCGCTCCTGATCGCGCGTGGTCAGGAGCGATGCCAGACGCGACAGGAACGGCAGGTGTCCGACGATTACCATATCCGTCCGCGACAACGTCACTTCCGTCACCCAGTCTTCGGCGGAGGCTTCCGGCGAAAGTCCCTTCCGGAGTTGCAGCGGAGGGTGTCCCGGCAGGGCGGCCGAGATCGCCGTGGCTGTCTGCACGGCTCGCGTCTTTTCGCTGTGAAGGATCGCGACGGGAGCGGCGGACGCCCTGAACAGGGCGTCCGCCGCAAGGCCGGCATGTCTGACGCCTTCCGGCGAGAGCGGCTGCGTCGTGTCGGACGTCTTCGGGAGCGCCTCTCCGTGCCTGACAAGGTAGAGCTTCATTCGACCGACCTCACTGCGATTTCCCGCGGCAGAGCACGGGCCACGCGTCGACGACGCGTCCCCCTTCGACGACGTTGATTGTCTCGTAGAGGTTCGTCGCGGGGCACGCGTGGTTCGGGATGATCTCGAGACGATCGCCGATGCGGAACTCGAGCCCCGCCCCTGTCGGGATATCGAACGATCCGTGCTCGTCCGACAGCTTGTCGAGAAAGATCTCCGGATGGCTTTTCAGCCTTCCGTGTCCGGTCGCGCGCGTGATTCCGTCCGTCTGGACGTAGTACGTCAGCGCCTTGGTTCCCGCGTCGAGGACGACGCGTTCCGGCGTCGGACGGCTGATGACGGTCGCCAGAACCGTCAGGGCGCACTGGTCGTATGTTCCGAGGAGCTGCGCCTGATCCGCGTCCATGAAAACATACGTTCCGGGACGGATCTCCGTGACTCCCGGAATGATGTCGGCGACCATCAGCGAGGGGGTGGACCCCACGGAGACGTCAGTGACCTCGAGTCCTTCCGATCGCATCCGCTCCGCGAGCGCGACCATCCGTTCCTGGCTCTCGCGGAAGATAGCGATGACGGACTTCATGTCGGCGGCGTCGTAACTCTGGCCGTCGTGCGTGTAGATTCCCCTGAATCTGAGACCGGGGGCGCGGACGATGCTCCGCGCGAGTCCGACCGCCGCGTCGCCGGGAACGATTCCGGTCCTCGGGTCGCCGGTGTCGACGTCGACGAGGACATCGATCGGGTTCCGAGCGTCGCGAAACGCGTCTGAGAGCATCCGGACGTGGTCGGGGTGATCCGCACCGACCGCGAGGCGTACTCCCGTTTCCGCGAGGACCCGGAGGCGCCGCAGCTTGATCGGACCGACGATCTCGTTCGCGATGAAGATATCGCGCAATCCTTCGCGCGCCATGACCTCCGCCTCGCCAAGTTTTGCGACCGTGACGCCTTTCGCGCCGCGGCCCTCCTGAATGCGCGCGATTGCGGGACACCGGTGCGTTTTCGTATGCGGACGCAGGCGCACTCCGGCAAGGGCCGCCTTCTCCTGCATCCACCGGAGGTTGTCATCGAGCCTCTTCCTGCCGACGAGCAATGCCGGAGTATCCAGCATGTCAATGGTCATATCTGGCACCGTCTTTCCCTCCTTCGTCACATGAATGAGCGCAAGAGCGCCACGACCGCAACGCCGGACACCATCGCCGCCATGGGACTGCCGCTCTTCTTCATGAAGAAAACCGCAACGACGATACCACATATTCCGGACGCTCCGAAATCCCTCAGGGAGTGGACCGTAAACGCGAGCATCATCGATGCGGGGACAGCGTCGAGAACCCTGCGGAAGCGCGAACTTCCCCCGAGGCTTCGGGCGAGGCAGAGACCTCCGAAACGCAGCAGGAACGTGACGGCGGCGCAATTCAGAATGACTCGGATCCCCTCGCCGGTCGTCATGTCCGCACTCCTTCGGAGAGCCCCCTGAATCCGGCTCCGGCGAGCCCTCCCGCGAGAACGCCCCATCCGCCGCCGGAAAACGAATCGACCGCAACCGTCACGCACGCCGTTACGATCCAGGGAGCGATATCCTCTCTCCCCCTCCACAAAGATACGACGAGTGCCGCAAAGAGCGCCGGAAACGCGAAATCGAGACCGAAGCGCTCCGGAGAGGGGATCCAGCCTCCCGCGAGCCGTCCCGCAAGAGACGCCGCAAGCCACACGGGGAGGAAACACAACCCTCCGGCGAAGAGGATGTCGGCTTTCCCGGCGTCGTCCGTTCGCGCCGCCATCGCGACCGCCCAGTTTTCGTCCCCGATGAGATGGACGCGAAGCATCCGCTGCGGCAGCGACATTCCCGAGAGCAGCCGGTCAACGGACGCGCATATCAGGAGGTAGCGCATGTTGATCGACGCGACCGAGCCGAGAATGGCCCAGAACCCGGCTTCGCCCCACATATCCACGATCACGAATTGAGCCGAACCGGAGAATACGAACGCACTCATCAGGGCGACGAACGAGACCGGAATCCCCTTCGCCGCCGCGAGGACGCCGAAGACCCCGCCGTATGCCGCGACTCCGACGCAGATTGGAAGACACAGGACGATTCCTCTCCGGAATCCCTCTCTCATCGTACCGCCCCCTTCGCGACAATGATACGCGAGGCGAAAGGATTCATCTTGAACGGAATTGCTTTCCTGAAAGGCAGGAGCGCCGGAATTCCCCCGGCGCGACACCGTATACGGCCCTGAACCATCGCGTGCAGTGGCTCTGGTCCGCGAATCCGGCTTCCGCGGCCGCCGCCGCGATCGTTCCTCCGCCGAGGATGAAAGCCTTTGCGCGCTCGACGCAACACAACATCCGGTACGCATGAGGAGAAATTCCGAGGACTTTCGAAAAGCTCCTGAGAAAGTGATACTTCGAGAACCCCGCGATGGTCGCCACGTCGCGAAGCAATATGCCCCGGGCGGCGTTGGCTCTGATATAGTCCGCCGCGGCACGTATCGCGCGCTCATTTTCCGTGCGGGATCCGTCGAGTCGGTCCCTCTGTCCCCACCGCTCAAAGAGCGTTTTCAAGACTGTGGAGAGTCGTTGCTGCTCCCAGAGATCGTCGCGGGAGTCGGAGCGTTCGAGAAGTCTGTGACAGTCGACGAAAGCCCGCGCGAGATCCGGATCGTCGGCGGTCGCCGACACGAAATGAACGTTCGGGCGGGCGAATCCGTCGCTTGAGAGAATATCCGCGACCAGCCCTTCGGACGGGTACATCATCCGGTAGCGGAACCCCTCCCGCGTTCCGGGTTCCCCGTCGTGGACCTCTCCGGGATTGATCGTGACCACCTGTCCGGGGACGACGGCATGGTCGCTCCCGCGGTGGTGGAAGCGTTCCACGCCTTCCTCGATCACGCCGATCGCATACCCTTCGTGCGCGTGACGGCGGAAGGAGTAGTCCGTGAAACGGGCGCGGAACAGCAGGAGATCCGGCGCTCTGGCGACGCGCCAGTAGCGCGTTTCGTTCTTTCGTCCGTCCGGAGGCCGCCGAATGACGCATCCCTCCCCCTCAGAGCGAACCGCTTTTCATCCCCGGAACGAAACAAAGATTCCCGTCTCTCCGTTCGAGTTCGGGAACGATTTCCGACGAGTCCGCTTCCGCCGCGAACGCGATATCGCGGGAGAAACCGAGGTGGTCGAGAATCCGGGCGTGTTCCGCGCGGCGCAGCCCGGCTTCCGGAGCTCTCGCATGGAGACGGTAGAGGTCCAGTGCCGCCAGGATGCCGTCATCCGTCGATTCCGGCGCGTTTTCCGCGAGAATCCGATCGGCGATCAGACCGACGCAGAGCGTGTCGTCGAACGCGAAGCGGCCGAGACGCCCAGCCGAAAGAATCCCGACCGTCTCCGCGGCGCCCACGCGCCCTGCGAGCGCCTTCGCGTTCCGGCAGCATCCGGCCAGCACGAGCGCCCCGGAAGAGGCGACGCGCCGGACCGCCCTCGTTCCGTTCGTCGTCGTCATGACGGCGACGGGATAACGGGCGACCATGTCGACCGTCATCTCGAACGGAGAATTCCCGGCGTCGAATCCGGGAATTCGGACACACTCCCGTTCTCCGAAAAGCATGCAGTGCCCCTGCATCGTGTCGCGAAGGGCGAACGCTTCGGCGACTTCCTCCACTGGAAAAAGCGCCGTTCCTCCCGCATCGAAGAACGAAACCATCGTCGTCGTAGCCCTGAGGACATCGACGACGATCCAGACATCGGCCCGCTGGACGGGCTCCGCTGGACTCAGCGTCGCGAAGAGTCGTTTCATCCGGAAACACTCCTTCCTGCCCGTGTATTGTATCCTCCACAAAGACCGGAGAAAAGACGAAACCTGTTATAATCCCTCCGATACGCATCAGGCCGAGGAGGTGCACTGAGTGTCCGACCAGAACGCACCGGACGAATCGTCCCAGTCGTTCCGATACAGGAGGCAGTTCGCGCGACAGAACAGGATCGAGAGGCTCTTCGAGCTGTTCCTCTGGAATTCCCGTTTCCTTGTCCTTCTCGCGGTCGTCTTCAGTCTGCTGAGTTCGTTCGCTCTCTTCGTAAGAGGAAGTTTCGAGATCGGCCACGCACTGCTGGGGGCGATCCGGACTGCGTCAGGCGCAGCCCATGAGACGCTTGTCGTCCGGATCATCGGCGGCATCGACCTGTACCTCATCGGCGTCATCCTGCTCCTCGTCAGCTTCGGCCTGTACGAACTCTTCATCTCGAAGATCGACGTCGCGCGTGCCGGAAACTCGTCGTCAATACTCGACATCCAGTCTCTCGACGAACTCAAGGGACGGATCACGAAGGTCATCATCATGGTCCTGATCGTGAGCTTCTTCCAGCGCGCCCTCTCGATGCCCCTGTCGTCGCCGGTCGATATGACGCTGCTCGCCGCGTCCATCCTCCTCATCTGCCTCGGCGTCTACTTCCTGAACCGCCCGATCCACTGACGGCCATGACGCCGTATCCCGTCGGCGAGGCTGAAATGGCGGTGTCCGAAGGGATGTCACGGATGCGGACGATGCCGTTAGGCGACGATGCGTGGGGCGCAAAAGGAGCGAACCGATGAGAACGGAAGAATTTCCATGAGAACCATTGAGAAATCGGCCGACTTTTTCGTCCTTTTCAAGCACATTGAAATTTTCCGGATCGCGCGTCGCTTGCTCTTCGCCCCGGACGGAGTACAATTCGCCGGAAGTCGCGTCGTTCAGACCTTTACGGACGCGGAGAGAGCGAGGAGGGGCAGTATGGCTGAAACGCAGGGAAAGAAAATGGGGCTCGTCCAGTGGATTCTCATCGGAATCGTCGTTGCGGGAGGGCTGTATATGTTCCTCGCCCGCTGAGGACGGGGCGACACCGACGAAAAGACGCAGGCGGTACGGGATGACATCGGAGTCCCGTGCCGCCTGTCTTTTTATTACTGTTTTCGTTTTCGGGAAGCTATTTCGTCGCTCCGTTCACGGAGGAAAGGTGCTGCACACCGTAGCGCCCTCGTTCGGCAATTGCGTCGAGAGCGTCGATATACCCCCATGTGGCGGATACGATCTCCCTGATGGAGAGCTTGCGTTTTTCCCGAAGCTCGTTCCATATCGGCACAGGGAGATACATCCATATCCGGAACGACGTCTCGGTGTTGTCCACGGCCTGCTCCGCGAGGATCAGGTATCCGGTCTTGCTGTAGAGCACGACCGGCCGGGAACTCTGGGAGTGCATCCTCTGGAGATCGTCCAGCGTAAAGGAATAGGTCTCCATCTCGCCGATGTCCTTCCGTCCCGGAAGATCAGTCAGCGAAAACCACACCCTTGGGGGAACCCCTTCCTCGAAGACGCCTGCCGCGTTCTTGAGCCACGTCTTGATGCGCGTCACGGCCCCGTAGTCTCCTCGTACGAGGGCGAAACGGATCCCCCAGTATGCCATCCGGGCCATCTCGTCCTTTTCGAGTGCGTCAAAAAACGTCTGTTCGCTCTTGACGACTTCGTCGTCGACCGAGGAGCCGTTCTGGATCAGGCTCCGAACGATCAGCGCCGCGGGCAGATGCTCGCCCGGAGGCAGCATCTGCTCGAAAAGCCGGCTGCGGAGATTCGCGACGACATCGTTCGACAGCGTCACTGTTCCATTGTCTCCGAGGGAAAGCACGACGGGACGACTGTCGTAGAGGAAGACTTCCGTCGTCTCGCCGCTCCCCAGTTTCCCGAGCACCCATTCGTCCGTTCTGCGGATTCCAGGCGTGCCGAGAAGAAACCGGTTGTAGGGGAGCAGGAGCAGAACATGCGCGTCTTCGCGCTCCGGCAAACCTGCACGATCATCGGGCAATCGCACGACCGTCCCTTTCGACATGAGTTCAAAGATCATGGCCTTCTCCCCTTTCCATCGGTCTTTGGATTATTAAGACTAACACTTTCGAATCATTCTTTCAAGCGATGTCTCCGGTCGCACGCGGCCACCGTCTGTGGAGCCAGAGCCATTGATCCGGCCGGTGTCGAACGATTTCCTCGAGCGTCCGGTCAATTCTGAGGACCGTTCGCCGGATCCGTTCGTCCCTGTCGCTTCCCGGCTCCGCGGTGAACGGAGGCGACGCGACGATCCTGTGACGGAACGGCGCCGTCCGGACCGCAACGACCGGAACGACCGGAACTCCCGCGAGGACCGCGATCGCCGCCGCTCCCGGCGCCGTAAAGCACGGGCGTCCGTAGAACTCCGACGACACTCCGTGAACGGAGGACCATGCCTGGTCGGGCATGATTCCGACGCGCCCCCCGTGTTTCACGATACCGAGAAGCGTCTTGAGGCTCACCGTCTTCTCGAACGTCCGCACTCCGACCGAGGTCCGGAACGACTCTATCAGGTCCGCGAGATCTTCCGCATCGGGATTTCTGACGACGACGCCGGACATGTACCCTTTGATCGAGAGCCACGCTCCGAGAAGTTCCCAATTCCCGTAGTGCCCGGACAGGATCACTCCCCCCAGGCCGCTGTCGCGAAGATTCCGGAGGTGTTCTTCCCCATCGATCTCAGCGACCCAGTCCGAGATCG
>CALFXN010000225.1 GCA_937957815.1 uncultured Synergistales bacterium | reverse complement strand
CGGTCTTCATCGTGACGTGTCTCGGCGTCTTTGGTCGGACGATCCCGACCGAACTTGCGGCGTACCCCCTTCAGTTCGTTCTCGTTCCGTTTCTCCTCTGGGCCGCCCTGCGGTTCGGAACAAATTTCTTCCTCGGCGTCCTTGCGGTCGCGTCGGTCGTTCCGCTCGCCGCGGTCTTTTTGGAACTCGGTCCGTTCGCGACGCGTTCCTTCGAAATGTCGATCGTGGTCACGCAGCTCTTTCTCGTCGTTCTCGGCGCCCTCGCGCTGCTCTTCCACGCCGCGTCGCTCGAAGGCGACCGCAGGATGGAGGCGCTCGCCGAACAGCGCCGCTCGCTCGAGCGGATGAATGAACAACTCGAGGCGGAGATCCGAGAGCGGACGTGGGATCTCCTCAGGTCGATCACCGATATCCGGCCGCTCGGCGGAGGGAGGGTCGACGGGGAACCCCGCAGGTCCTCGTTTCTTGCCTTCCGCCTCTCGGAAAACGGCGATCTCCTTCGGGTCAGCGCCGGACTCGCCCAGGCGCTCGGATACCAGTCTGCCGGTGCCCTGATGGAGATGGAGAGCATGATTCCGGGTGGGTTCGCGATCGGTCGGATGGAGAAGGGGCGTCTCATGGAAGCGATCCGCCGTGAGACGGTCGTACGCGGATGGACGACGGAATTCTCCGGACGCGATGGGGTCTCGAAGCGATTGCCGGTGACGGTTCGCGGATTCAATGCGCCGGACGGTGTCCCGATCTTCTACGAGGGAGTCTTTCCCGATCCGAGGGTTTTCGGCGTGGGGCGCGGGGATGTGTTCGATGAAAAAACCGGGCTGCCCGACCTCAGATATCTCGACGGCGCGTGGATCGACGGAGAGTATTTCCCGTCTCGGGGGGATGCGGACTGCACGCTCTGCGTGCTGCGAATCTCCCCCATCCCCCTGCAGGACGCCGCTTTCCGCAGATGCGTCGAGCGGGTGAGCTGCGGGGTACTGAGAAGCCTCGACCCGATCGTCAGGGGCGAAGACGGCGAGCTCGTGACGCTTCTCTTCGGAGTCGGTGGGCCAAGGGGAGGACGGCCTGTCATGTCGGCCTTCCGGGAGAGACTGCTTTCCTGCCTGCCGTCGTCGCCGGATGCCCCGGATGTCTCGTTCTGTGTATCGGGGGTCTCGAGAGAGATGACGCTCCTGCAGATGCTTCGGGCCGTACGCTGCGATCCGGAATACCCGGCGACGGTTTCCGCGTGAGACCGGCTTCAGGGGACTGACCGCGTCGATGCGTCCCGACCGGAAGGGATCGCGTCCGAAAGAGTCGTGAAGCGGATTCCCCGTGCGATCATTTCGGGCAGCGCTCCGATGACGCCTTCCGCCGTGCCGCTCTCCGGGTGGTTCGCGTGAAGGATCACGATGTCCCCGGGGCGGGCCGAAAGGAGCGCCGCCTTCACGTGCCTTGCGGACCACGTCGCTCCCGCGTCGCCGAGAACGCTGTATCCGGCCGCCTGGACGCCGTTTTCACGGAGAAGCGCCACGGCGGCCGCTTCGTAGAAGTTCGTCCCGGACCGGTAGAACCGGGGATTCCTCCCCGTAAGCGACCGGATGAGGAGAGCCGCGTCGCGGACTTCGGCGAGAAGTTCCGTCCGGTTCCGGGTCCCCGCGATACCGAATGCGCGTCGTCCGGTCAGCGAGGCCGGACGATGGTTCATCCCATGGTTCTGGATGTCGAACGTCGGGCAGGAGGCGAGAAGCGCTGCATCGTCCGGGTTCGACCGGATCCACCGGCCGGTTGCGAAAAACGTGGCCGCGATCCGGTCGCGCGAGAGCGCGTCGACGAGTTTTCTGTCGAGACGACTTCCCCGGGGGCCGCCGCAGACGTCGAACGTCAGGGCGACCTCGTTTCCCTTCGGCCGGAACGATATCACGACGCCGGGGATCCGTTCTCCCCACCGGGAGTCGCTGTCCGCGGGGTTCGGATGGAATGCCGGCGCAGTTAGCAGTAGAATACAGACAAGAATTCGTTTCAACGTTCTCACGACATCGCCTCGTTTCTCAGAATTTCAGGGGAGGGACCAGACATGGATCGACCGATGCGGCGCAAGGATCGCGAAGTTACGGACATCGCGGAGATAGAGAGGATCGTCCGGAGCGGAACGGTGCTCTACCTCGGACTTTGCGACGAAGGATCGCCTTATGTGGTTCCCCTGAATTACGGGTACGACCGTGGAACATTCTACATGCACTGTGCCCGGGAGGGGAGGAAGCTCGACGTCCTCCGGGCGAACGACCGTGCGTCGGCTGTCGTCGTCCCGGAACATTCGCTCGTCCGCGGGACGAACGCCTGCTCGTTCAGCATGAACTACCGTTCCGTGATGGTCTCGGGTCGCGTCCGGGAAGTCGCCGATCCGGACGAAAAGAGGCGCGGCATGGAGGCCATCATGCGAACGGTCGCCGGGGAGGACGCCCCCGTCGATTTCGGCCCCTCCGGCCTCGACAGGGTCGTCATCCTGGCTCTCGAAGCGGAGCGGATGACAGGAAAACGGCACATCTGATCCGGCGAAGCGCGGCGGGGGGTCGGAGAAGCGATCATGTCGGAAAACCATAAGAGAGGCGGGAGACGATTCTTCCGGCCCGACACGCGATGGAGACCCGTCGCACTCTTTGTGTTCCTCGTCGCGGTTGCGTCCGTCGCGTACGCGTACATCATGGTGACATTGTACCGCAACGAGTCGGACGAAAATCTTCGCGTCTTCTCCGAAAAACAGCAGCTCCAGACGAGGTTCGCCGCCGACGCCATCGAGGCCCGGCTTCACGCGGTCATGTACGAGTGCCGGGTGCTCTCCTCCTATTCGATTCCGTACTTTCTGGCCGGGAGGCGCCCCGCAACGGACATGACCGAACGTCTCGACATCGCGGTCCGGACGTACCCCGGCCTCATGAGTCTCGCCTATGTTGATCTCTCGGAGGGAACCTTCCATGCCAGCACCCCGACGCGACGCGGCGAACGTGGATTCGCGATCGCGCAATCGCAGGTCGCCCTCTACGGAGGAAGGAACCTTCTGCACGACATTTCCGCGCCGTTCGTTCCCCCCGTATTCTCGTCTTCGGACACCCAGCTCATCGTGATGCTCTTCCCCGTCTTCTCCGGCGAAACCCTGTGCGGCACCCTCGCCGCGGTCTTCGACCTGCGGGAGATCGTCGATCAGATCGTCTCGTCGTTGCGCTTCGGGCTGTACGGGACCGCCTTTCTGACGGACGGCTACGGCACGCTGCTCTACCATCCGAATTCGAGTCTTGTCGGAAAAAACGTCTTCGAGGGGTTGTTCGTCACGGACGAATCGTTCGTCGAGTTCAACCGGTGGCAGATGGAGGAAGCGCGGGGGACGGGGAGGTACAACGCACTCTTCCGCACCGGAGAGCCCGGGGAAGCATTCTCTCCGAAAATCGCCGCGTGGGAATCCATCCAGCTCGGGAACGTGAATCTCTCAGTGACGATGTCGACGTTCGTCGAAGAGGTCGAGGCGCCGACGCGGAATCTGCGGTTCCGTCTCCAGCTCACGGGGGCGCTCTTCATGCTCCTTCTCCTCACAATGACGGTTCTTGCCGTTCGATGCACGGACGATCAGCGGGTCCGGGAAAACGAGATCCGGCTGCGCCTCGGCATGGAGGCTGCGGGAGACAGCTTCTGGGACTGGAACCTCCGGTCGGGGAATGTCGTCTACAGCGACAACTGGGGGAAGATGTTCGGGTTTTCTCCGGAACAGATCGCACCCTCGGTGGATGTGTGGCGGAGCGGCATTCATCCCGACGACGCCGCGATGGTGAAGGAAATTCTCGACGGTCATCTCCGCCGCGGGACGCCCTATGTCGTCGAATACCGTTTCCGGAACGCGTACGGACGGTACCAGTGGGTTCTCACGCGCGGCGAAGTCGTGGATCGCGACCGGAACGGATCTCCCGTCCGCATGATCGGAACGAATGCCGACATCGACCGGAGAAAACACATGGAGGCGGAGCTCCGGGAAAAAAACGAAGCGGTTGAAGCGTACGCCGTGCGGCAGCGGGTTCTCTTCCGCATCTTCACGAGCTTCGCGCGCTGCAGGAGTTCCGGGGAGCTCTACGCGACGCTTGAGGAATCGCTTCGCGACGCCTTCGAGTACTTCAGTCTCCTGCTCGTGGTCCGCGAATCGCGCCGGACCGACGCTTTTACGGTTCACGACAGTAAAAAGCGTCCCGAAGTGTACGGGCAGGCTTCCCTTCTGCGCGACGGGCTCGGCATCGTGGGGCGGGCGTTCCGCGCGGGACGGGTCGAACGCGTCGGAGACGTCACGGTCGACCCGGATTACGTGCCGCATGATCCGGCGATCCGGTCGATGCTCATTGTCCCCGTGTCGTCGCGCGACGTCGCATGGGGGGTGATCGCGCTCGACAGCGAGAAGGAGAACGCATTCGGCGAACGCGACGAAGAACTGCTTTCCATCGTGGCGTCCTACGTCACGCTCCACCTCGAGGAACGCGACGCCCACGGTCAGCTCGACCGGAAGGCTCTCCAGCTCCAGTCGCTCCACGAACTCGTCCAGCTCGTCATGACCGAACGCGACAATGCCGCCGTCGCGCGGGACGTGACGGACGTCCTTGTGTCGGACTTCGGCTTCTCGTACGCGTCGATGCTTGCCGACGCGGAGAACCGTGCCGACGAGCCGGTCGGGGCGGGGCGTTCGGGGACGCCGGACGACCTCGCGCTCGCGCGGACGGCGCTCGATTCCAGGAGCGTGGCGACACGGTCGGGCCCGAAGGGTGAGACGCAAGCCGTCTCTCTCCCCATCGCGTTCGGCGATCGGTTCTACGGCATCCTGAGCGTCGCCGGAGATACCGGAATAAGCGAGGAGGATCTCAAGCTCCTCTTCATCCTCGCGGATCACATATCGGGGTTCTGGGCGCTCAACGAGTTCATCCTCGCCCGGCAGAAGGAGGCGTGGGAGGATCCTCTGACCGGTGTCTGGAACCGGCGGTTCATGATCCGAAAGCTCGAGGAGGAAGACCGGCGCATGAACCGCTACGGAGGCCGTTCGGGCGTCGCGATCGTCGATCTCGGAAACTTCAAGCGCGTGAACGATCTCCTCGGACATTCGACCGGCGACGACGTCCTCGTCACCGTCGCCCGGATTCTCGTGAGGGCGCTCCGGGAGACCGACTTCGTCGGTCGCTACGGCGGGGACGAGTTCATCGTCTACATGCCCGATTCGACCATGGAGCAGTGCGAGGTCGGACTGGAGCGCGCCGCGAAGGCCGTGTCGGAATTCGAGATTCCGGGGGCCGACTCCTTCAGGGTATACGCCGATTATGGCGCAGCGTGCCGCCCGGAGGACGGGGAATCGCTGCTGGCGCTCATCAACACGGCGGACGAACGGATGTACGAATACAAGATCGCCCGAAAGCGCGAATGCGGCGTTTCGTGCGACGATACGCGGAGGTGACCGTGATGCGGATGGTGGAACCGGAACGTACGAAGGTCGGATTCATAGGTCTTGGAGTCATGGGGCGCAGCATGGCGTCCCACATCCGGGCGGCGGGGTACGAGCTTCACGTGTGGAGCCGGCGTCCGGAGAGCGCACTGCCGCTCGCCGAAAAGGGTGCGGTGTGCGAATCCTCTCCGGCGGCGCTGGCGTCCGCGACCGACGTCGTGATCACGATGGTCGGCTTCCCGAAAGACGTCGAGGATGTCTATTTGAGCGCGGACGGCATCCTGGCGGGCGTCCGTCCCGGAATGGTCCTCGCCGACATGACGACGTCGAGTCCGGCTCTGGCGGTTCGCATCGCGGAGGAAACCGAAAAGCGGGGGGCATTTTCTCTGGATGCCCCCGTTTCCGGAGGGGACCGGGGGGCGCGCGAGGCGACGCTTTCGATCATGGTCGGCGGAAGCGAGGAGGCATTCGCCGCCATGACCCCGCTTTTCGGCGTCATGGGGAAGAATGTCCTTCGGCAGGGGGGGCCCGGATGCGGCCAGCACACGAAAATGGCGAACCAGATCGCGATCGCGAGTGGCATGATCGGCGTCTGCGAGGCGCTGGCGTACGCAAAAAAGTCGGGACTTGACCAGCAACGGGTGCTCGACAGCATTTCTGGCGGCGCCGCGGGGAGCTGGTCGCTTTCGAACCTCGCGCCGAGGATGCTTGCCGGCAACTTCGCGCCGGGCTTCTACGTGAAGCACTTCATCAAGGACATGCGTATCGCCGTCGACGAAGCGCGCGCGATGGATCAGGACGTCCCGGGGCTCGAACTCGCGCTCTCGCTCTACGAACGGCTCGCGGAAACGGGACACACCGAGGAAGGAACCCAGGCGCTCTACCGGCTCTTCACGGGAGAGGCGGAATAAATGCGGAGAGACGAATGGAGGGGCCTTCAGGCCCCTCCATTCGTCTTTACTGTCGCTCGCGGAGTTCCTTGAGCTCCATGGCGCGTTCTGTCGCGCGGTCGATGAGTCCCAGGCGGTTCACGACGACGCGTTCCGTCCGTCCGGTGAAGATCTCTCCCAGGGAATCGTTCCCGACGACGTCGACGATGAGACGGTTACCCGAGATCTCCGACAGGGTGGCCCTTACGGTAATCGCGGTTCCCATGAGCGTCGGCACGGAATGCGTGATCTGAAGGCTCTTGCCTACCGTGATGTACCCTTCGGGCAGATCTCCCTCGACCGCCTCCATTGTGGCGCGCACCATCAGTTCAACGCACGCAGATGTCGAAAGGAGCTGCGTCAGATACGGGGAGCTGTTCCCCACAGTGTCCTCGACCGTCACCATCTTCCTGATCTCCGCGGTCTTTCCCTCAGCAAGATATTGCGCCACGTCGAGCATGATGATTCCTCCTTCCCTCGGTTTGATATCTCTGTATTGTATTGTACTCCACTTCGGCGAATTTCGTTTCTTTCCCCGCTTGAAGGAGATGTTTTCCTCCGTATAATGGAACCCGAGGAGGTGGGGCGATGAAGGTCATCGGTTTCTGCAACCTGAAGGGCGGGGTCGGAAAGACGACTGCCTGCCAGAACCTCGCGGTCGCTCTCGCGCGGA